>NZ_ATDO01000093.1:0-34100 GCF_000445085.1 Sphingobium sp. HDIP04
GCGAGACGGCGCCCCCCGCCCCACTGGCCGCCGCGACGCCGGCCCCAGCGCCCCCGCCGCAGCAGCAGATCGACCCGGCCGTCACCCGTTCGCTGGCGGACATCATCCACGCCATCGACGTGCCCGAATCCGAGCGCCAGTCGAGCGTCGTCGCGGTCGACCTGTCGGAGATCGCCCAAATCCAGGCCGCCCGCCGCGCCGAGCGGGACGCGGCGGCGGCTGCCGCCGCGGACAAGGCGAAGAAGGCCGCCGCCGCCAAGGCGAAGGCCGAAGCGGATGCCAAGGCCAAGCAACTGGCCGAGGAAAAGAAGAAGGCGGCCGAGGAAAAGGCGCGCCTTGCCGCCAATCCCTCGCGCAGCTGGCTCCAGGTGGGTACGGGTGCGAACAAGGGCGCGCTGGCCTTCACCATGAAGGGGTTGCGCAAGAAATATGCGTCGCTCGAACCGCAGGACGCCTGGGTGGCGAGCTGGGGCCGCACCAATCGCCTGCTTGTCGGGCCGTTCAGCAGCTTCACGCGGGCCAGGACGCTGGAGGACAAGCTGAAGGCGGCGGGCGCGGACGTGTTCGCCTGGAAAAGCGATGCCGGGGAAGTGGTCGAGCGGCTCCCGGCCAAATAAGGCGATTTACCACGGCGGGCACATCGAACGACTCGGCAATGGCCGAAAAGGACTTTAAAGGGCGCGGCATGACGCTGCTTGCACCCTATGCCTCGCATCCCGGCCGCAGCCGGGGCCGCCTCCACGCCGAACCCGGCGGGGAGGTGCGGGGGCCACGCGACATGTTCCAGCGGGACCGCGACCGCATCATCCACAGCATCGCCTTCCGCCGCCTGCGCCACAAGACGCAGGTGTTCGTGTCGCCCGACGGCGATCATTTCCGCGTCCGCCTGACCCACAGCCTGGAGGTGGCGCAGATCGGCCGCACGACGGCGCGGACGCTGGGCCTCAACGAAGACCTGACCGAAGCGCTGTGCCTGGCGCATGACATCGGCCATCCGCCCTTCGGCCATGCGGGGGAGGACGCGCTGGAGGCGGCGCTCGACGCGCATGGCGGCTTCGACCATAATGCCCATACGCTGCGCACGCTGATGCTGCTGGAAAGTCCCTATCCTCTATTCTGCGGCCTCAATCTGAGCTGGGAGATGCTGGAGGGGCTGGCAAAGCATAACGGCCCGGTCACGCGGCCCGGCTGGGCAATGCGGGAGGTGGACGCGCTGTTCCCGCTCGACCTTGCCAGCCATGCGTCGCTGGAGGCGCAGTTGGCGGCGATTGCGGACGACATCGCCTATGACAATCACGACATCGATGACGGGCTGCGCGCCGGCCTGCTGACGCTGGACCAGCTTTTGAGCGTGCCGCTGGTGAAGGGCTGCTGGGACCGGGTTCGCGCGCGCTATCCCGATGTGGCGCAGGATCGCCTGCTGCGCGAACTGGTGCGGGAGCAGATCGGCGTGATGGCGAACGACCTGATCGCCGCCACCCGCGCCAATATCGCGGCGGCGGGCGTGGAGAGCGTCGACGACGTCCGCCGGGCCGGGCGCGCGCTGGTCGGCTTTTCGCCCGAACTCGCCGCGCAGGAGCGCGACCTCAAGCGCTTCATGTATGCGACGCTCTACCACCACCCTTCGCAACTGGCGGCGGCCGACCGGGCGCGCGTGATCGTGACCGACCTGTTCCGCGCCTATCAGGCGGACCCGACGCTGATGCCGCAGGAGTGGCGCGACGATTGCGCGACTTTCGAACCCCGGCGCAGCCGCCATATAGCGGACTTCATCGCCGGCATGACCGACCGCTACGCCGAAAAGCGTCATGCCGAGATTTTCGGCGAAGCGGCATTGGCCTGAGGCGGACGGCGGCAGGCCGGGCGCATAGGGCCGAACGGCCGGCAAAAGAGGAACGCGCCGATTGAGCGATTGACGGCGCGGCGCGTTTCACGCAATGCGGAACTGTCGCCGGTGCCGTGGATTCGGCTATCGGACTTGATGCGGGAGAGCATGGGAGGCCTTTCAGGCCAGCCCGTCGCCGAAGGAGCAACCGCCCCGGAATCTCTCAGGCCAATGGACCGCATCATGGGCAGGCACTCTGGAAAGCGGACGGTTCATTCCGTCCCACCGAAGGGGTAAGCCATCCGGTCGCCTGGCCGGTGGTCAAAGCTCTCAGGTTCCGTGACAGAGGGGGTGGCAAACGCGATGAGTCCGACTCCGGACGGGCGCGTCTGTCGCCAATGACCCTCGCATGGAAAGGCCGCCCCTCATGTCCGGCAATGACGACATCGCCCATATCGAAGAAGAATTGCCGTTGCAGGACCTGCCGCTGGATGGCTGGCACCGCGCCAGGGGCGCGCGCATGGTCGGCTTTGCGGGCTATCACATGCCGATCCAATATGAAGGCATCATGGCCGAACATGTCTGGACTCGCGAACATGCCGGGCTGTTCGACGTCAGCCATATGGGCCAGCTCGGCTTCTCCGGCGAGGGCGTGGACGACGCGCTGGAAATCCTGCTGCCCAGCGACATCAAGGGGCTGAAGCCCTTTCGCCAGCGTTATTCCATGCTGCTCGACGAAGAAGGCGGCATATTGGACGACCTGATGGTCTCCCGCCTGGGGGACGGCGCTTTCGGCGGCGCGGACATCTATATGGTGGTCAACGGCGCGACCAAATATGACGACATGGGCTGGATGATCGAGCATCTGCCCGACGAAGTGGTGATGAACCACATGGACGAGCAGGCCCTGCTCGCCTTGCAGGGTCCGGAGGCGGGGGAGGCGCTGGCCACGCTGATCCCCGAAACCGCCGATCTGATCTTCATGCAATCCGGTCTCTTCACCTGGCGCGGCGTTCCGCTGTGGATCAGCCGGTCGGGCTATACCGGCGAGGACGGCTTCGAGATCAGCGTTCCCGCCGCCGATGCCGCTCTGCTCGCCGATGCGCTCTGCGCGTTGCCGCAGGTGAAGCCGATCGGGCTTGGCGCACGCGATTCGCTGCGCCTGGAGGCGGGATTGCCGCTCTACGGCCATGACCTGACGCCTGCCGTCAGCACCATCGGCGCCGATCTGGGCTTCGCCATCCAGAAGCGCAGGCGCGAAGAAGGCGGCTTCATCGGCCATGCGCGGGTGATGAAGGAATTGGCGGACGGGCCGGGTTCGAAGCGCGTGGGCCTGAGGATCCAGGGTCGCCTGCCCGCGCGCGAGGGCGCGCCTATCTTTGCTGGCGGCGCGCGGGTGGGCGAGGTCACGTCCGGCGGCTTCGCGCCGACCGTGGGCGCGCCGATCGCCATGGGCTGGGTCAGCCTGCCGCACAGCGCGATCGGCGCCGCGCTGGAGATCGAAGTGCGCGGCAAGCGCATCGCGGCGGAGGTTGCGCAGATGCCGTTCGTTCCGCACCGTTATCGCCGCAAAGCCTGAGTCCTTTCTGGTTTCTGATTGGTCGCGATTTTCAAGCAAATCACTCGGAGGGAAGTAAATTATGAGCCGTTATTTCACCGACGAACATGAATGGATCGATGTCGAGGGCGAAATCGCTACCGTCGGCATCACCGACTATGCGCAGGAGCAGTTGGGCGACATCGTGTTCGTCGAACTGCCCGCCGAGGGCACGGCCTTCGAAAAGGGCGACGACGCCGCCGTGGTGGAGTCGGTCAAGGCCGCGTCGGACGTCTATGCGCCTATTTCGGGCGAAGTGGTCGAAACCAACAGCGCGCTGGAGGACGAACCCGCGCTGGTGAACAGCGATGCCGAAGAGGATGGCTGGTTCTTCAAGCTGCGCGTCACTGATGCGAGCGAACTGGAAGGCCTGATGAACGAAGCCGCCTACAAGAAGTTCGTGGCGAGCCTTTGAGCAAATCATAAGCCCCTCCCTTCCAGGGAGGGGGGAGTTTTGGAAAATGCGCTACCTACCCCTTACCGACACTGACCGGCAGGACATGCTGACCGTCATCGGCGCATCGTCGGTCGACGACCTGTTCGTGGACGTTCCCGTCGAAGCCCGGCTTCCCGGCAAGATCGCCGGCCTGCCCGACCATGCCAGCGAACTGGCGGTCGAGCGGCACATGGCGGCCCTTGCGCGGAAGAATCTGTCGGCGGGGGAAGCGCCCTTCTTCCTGGGCGCGGGCGCCTATCGCCATCATGTCCCCGCCAGCGTCGATCATCTGATCCAGCGCGGCGAGTTCCTGACCGCCTACACGCCCTATCAGCCGGAAATCGCGCAAGGCACGCTCCAGGTGCTGTTCGAATTCCAGACGCAGGTGGCGCGCCTGCTGGGCTGCGACGTCGCCAACGCCTCCATGTATGACGGGTCGACCGCCTGCTGGGAAGCGATCGGCATGGCCCGCCGCATCACCAAGCGCGGCAAGGCGATCCTCTCGTCCGGCCTGCATCCCCATTATGTCTCGGTCGCCAACACCATGGCGAAGTTCACCGGCGACGCGCTGGTGCATCAGGCGCCGACGCTGGACGCCGCGCCCGACATCGACGCGCTGATCGCCGGGATCGACAAGGATACAAGCTGCGTCGTCGTCCAATATCCCGACATTCTGGGCCGCATCGCCGACCTGACGCCGCTGGCCGACGCCGCCCATGCGGTGGGCGCGCTGCTGGTCGCGGTCGTCACGGAGCCTGTGGCGCTGGGCGCTTGTCGGGCGCCGGGTCATATGGGCGCGGACATCGTCGTGGGCGAGGGCCAGTCCATCGGCGTCGGCTTGCAATTTGGCGGGCCTTATCTCGGCCTCTTCGCGTGCAAGCAGAAATATGTCCGCCAGATGCCGGGCCGCCTCTGCGGCGAGACGGTGGACGCGGTGGGCAAGCGCGGCTTCGTGCTGACCCTTTCGACCCGCGAACAGCATATCCGCCGTGAAAAGGCGACGTCCAACATCTGCACCAATTCCGGCCTCTGCGCGCTGGCGTTCAGCATCCATATGACGCTGCTGGGCGAAAGGGGGCTGCGGGAACTGGCGGCGCTCAACCATGCCCTCGCCGTTCAGGCCGCCGACCGTCTGGCCCAGGTGCCCGGCGTCACGCTGCTCAACGACAGCTTCTTCAACGAATTCACCCTGATCCTGTCGAAGGACGCTCGCGAAGTCGTCCGCAACCTCGCGGACAAGGGGGTTCTGGGCGGCGTCTCGCTGGGCCGCCTGTTTCCGGATGCGCCGGAGATCGGCAACGGGCTGGTCGTCGCCGTCACCGAAACCGTGACCGCGGAGGATGTCGAAGCCTTTGCCAAGGCGCTTGAGGAGGAGCTGGCATGACACATACCGACCAACCTCCGTTCGTTTCGAGCCCTTCGACTGCCTGCCAAGGCAGGCGCTCAGGACGGGCCAAGGTCGAGAAACGATATGAGTGCGCTTGCCGCTTCTCGACTTCGCTCGAAGCGAACGGCATCTGGATCAAGGAGATTGCGGCATGACCATGCTGAAGGAAGGCCGCCCCACCGCGCCGCAAGCCCTGAACGAAGCCGATGCGGCCCCCGCGACCGCCACTGGCAACCGCGCGCTGATGCTGGAGGAGGCGCTGATCTTCGAGATCGGCTCGACCGAGACCACCGGCGTCGATTTCGCCGAAGCGCCCAAGGTCGCCAGCCGCCTGGGCAACCTCGCCCGCACCGACGGCATCGGCCTGCCCGGCCTGTCGGAGCAGGAGACGGTGCGCCATTACACCCGCCTCAGCCGCCAGAATTATGCCATCGACCTTGGCCTGTTCCCCCTCGGCTCCTGCACGATGAAGCATAATCCGCGCCTGAACGAGAAGGTGGCGCGGATGCCCGGTTTCGCCGATCTCCACCCGCTTGCGCCGCAATCGACGGTGCAGGGCGCGCTGGCGGTGATCCATGAACTGGCCGCCTGGCTGGTGACGCTGACCGGCATGCATTCCGTCGCGATGAGCCCCAAGGCGGGCGCGCATGGCGAGCTTTGCGGCCTGCTGGCGATCCGCGCCGCCCTGGAAGCGCGCGGCGATGCGCGCAGCGTCATCCTGGTCCCCGAAAGCGCGCACGGCACCAACCCCGCCACCGCCGCCTTCTGCGGCTACAAGGTCGAGGATATTCCGGCGACCCCGGACGGCCGCGTCGATCTGGAGGCGCTCAAGGCCCGCCTCGGCCCCGATGTCGCGGCGGTGATGATCACCAACCCCAATACCTGCGGCCTGTTCGAGCGGGACATGAAGACGATTTCCGACGCGGTGCACGCCGCCGGGGCCTTCGTCTATTGCGACGGCGCGAACTTCAACGCCATTGTCGGCCGGGTCCGCCCCGGCGACCTGGGCGTCGACGCGATGCACATCAACCTGCACAAGACCTTCTCTACGCCCCATGGCGGCGGCGGCCCGGGCTCCGGCCCGGTGGTCCTGTCGGAGGCGCTGGCGCCCTTCGCGCCGCTGCCCTTCGTGGAAAAGCAGGGCGACAGGTTCGTGCTGGTCGAGGAAGAGACGGCGGAAGACCATCATGGCCAGACCTTCGGCCGCATGGTCGCCTTCCATGGCCAGATGGGCATGTTCACCCGCGCATTGACCTATATCCTCAGCCACGGCGCGGACGGCCTGCGGCAGGTGGCGAGCGACGCCGTGCTGAACGCCAACTATATCCTGCGCAGCCTGGATGACGTGTTGGATGCCCCCTTCGGCGGCAGCGGCCCCTGCATGCATGAGGCGCTGTTCAGCGACAAGGGACTGGCCGAAGGCTTCACCACGCTCGACATCGCCAAGGGGCTGATCGACGAGGGCTTCCACCCGATGACCATGTATTTCCCGCTGGTCGTCCACGGCGCGATGCTGGTCGAACCGACCGAGACGGAAAGCAAGGCCGCGCTGGACCAGTTCATCCTCGCGTTGCGCAGCCTGGCGGAACGCGCCAAGGCGGGCGACGAGGCGCTGAAGGGCGCGCCCTATTTCGCCCCGCGCCGCCGCCTGGACGAGACGCTGGCCGCCCGCAAGCCGGTCCTGACCTGGACAGAGCCGGAACTGGCGGAAGCCGCCGAATGACGGACAGGCCGGAACCGTGGGAACCCGGTTCCGGCTCTGCCTCTGCGGGCAAGCGCCACGCGCCGGCGACGGCGCGCAACCGCGACGCCATATTGGCGGTGCTGCGCGAGGAATTGCCATCCTCCGGCCTCGTGCTGGAGGTGGCGAGCGGCAGCGGCGAGCATGCAGTCCATTTCGCCGCGGCCTTGCCCGCACTCGACTGGCAGCCGAGCGATCCCGATCCGGCGGCGCTCGCCTCCATAGAGGCATGGCGGGAGGAAGCGGGCCTTGCCAATGTGCGTCCACCGATCCGGCTGGATGCAGCCGCCGACTGGCCGGTGGAAGCGGCTGACGCAGTCCTGTGCATCAACATGGTTCACATCAGCGAGTGGGCGGCCACCGCCGGGCTGTTCAAAGGACGCGCTAAACTGCTGCCCGCCGGCGCTCCGCTGATAATCTATGGCCCCTTCCTTGAAGCCGACGTCGAAACGGCTCCGACCAATAGGGCGTTCGATCGCTCGCTGAAGGCGCGTAACCCCGAATGGGGGCTTCGCGATGTCGCCGATCTCGATAGGGTCGGCGAGGCATTCGGCCTTGCGCAAGTCCGGCGGATGGAAATGCCGGCCAACAATCTCATCCTGATTTACCGTTCGCGCCGGTCCTGATCGAAACGGCCGGGAACTGAATCGGCGAGGTTCAACCGAGGAATTTGATCAGATCGGGCGTATTCCGCACATTCCGGCTGACCGCCAATATATGAGGGACGCTTTCCGTGGTTTCGGCATCAACGAGGACGCGAACGGCTCCCATCGCCTCAAGCGCCTTGGTGATCGACGTCTGGTTCAATTCCGATGGAGTCGTGATCAGTTTGGAGATTTGATCCGAATTTAATCCGATGGTCTTGACCTCCAAATCTCCCGAAAGCGCATCGGTCGAAGCGTTGAAGCCAATCGGGAACAGGCCGTTCAGATTCAGTCCGGCTTTCTTCGTGTTGATGTTCGCGATCACGCGAAGTCCCACGCCTACTTTTGCGCGGCCGGCCGTTTTCCCGTCCATCATGATGCTGTCCTGCATGAACCGCATATAGTCGACAGTGACGCGATAGCGGCCCTTTTCGCCGGTCAGCGCGCCCGTCAGGAATGTCAGGCTACCGCCGTCATTCACCTTTTCGACAGTGACCTTCGCATCCTGATTCGACAGCAGGGCGCGTCTTTTCTTTTCGGCCAGCGATGCCCAATAGACCTCCGCCTCGGTCGTTCCGTCGAATATCTTGACCTTGGGAACCTGAATCGGCTCGATAGGCACGAAATTGGTGGGGTCGAAAGGATCGATCCCTCCCAAATCCGTGCGTTTGATGATCTGCGCGGACGCTTCCGACGCCAAGCCGACGCCAGCGGCGATGGCGGCCATCGCCGCCAAAGCGTTCCGGCGGTCGTGGGTTCGCATTTCGGCATCCTGGCTGTCGGTCATAGATCACTCCCTCGATGGAAGAATAAGCGCATAGATCAAGACATTGCGCAAGCGAAACGCTTGGCGCGGGGATCGGGTTTCGGTCGGATTTGGATGCAATGGCGTTCGCCCCGCCCTCCCGCGAATGAACCGTCCCCGATATTCGGACGGCGGACTTGAAAGTCACCCCCGCTCCTGCGAAGGCAGGACGCCAGATCGAACGCCGGAACTGCGCTCCCGCCTTCGCGAGGGCACGGCGTGCGCCGAACGGAATGAATGCCCCAGACCCTCCTCTCCCTCGTCACCGCCGAACTCGCCGCGCCCGCCGACCCGCGCGCTGCGGCGATGGCGGGCGCGCTCGCCGCCCAATATCCCGCAGCTTCGCGGGCCGTGCTCTTCTACGGCTCTTGTCTGCGGGAGAAGAATCTCGACGGGCTGATGCTGGATTTCTACCTGATCGTGTCGGACTATCGCGCCGCCTATGGAAAGCGCTGGCTCGCCACCGCCAACCGGCTGATCCCGCCCAATGTCTTCCCCTTCGAGCATAATGGCCTGATCGCCAAATATGCCGTGCTGTCGGAGGCCGACTTTGCGCGGCTGAACAGTCCGGCCGCCGACAATGTCTCTGTCTGGGCGCGCTTTGCCCAGCCTGCGCGGCTGCTCTGGGCGGCGGACGACCTGGCCCGCCAGCGCGCCATCGCCGCCGTCGCCGGCGCCACCCCGACCCTGCTCTCGCTCGCCCGCCCCATGGCGCAGGAGCAGGACGCGCTGTCGCTCTGGCGGACGGGTTTCGCCCTGACCTATGGCGCGGAATTGCGGGCCGAGCGGAAGGGCCGGTCGCTTTCCATCGTCGATGCCGATCCGGATCGCTATCGGCGTTTCGGGGACGCCGCGCTGGCCCAGGGCCTGCCGCCATCGCCGGAGCCGGATCAGGCGGCTGCCCGCTGGCGGGTGCTGCAAAGGCGCGGCAAATGGCTGTCCGTCGTCCGCCTCGCCAAGGCCAGCTTCACCTATGCCGGCGGCATCGATTATCTGGCGTGGAAGATCAACCGCCATGCGGGCACCGCGATACAGATCAAGCCATGGCAGCGCCGCTGGCCGCTGATCGGCGCGCTCACTCTGCTGCCGCGGCTGTTCCGGGGTGGTGCGATCCGCTGAGCGCATTCGACAGCGCCTGTGCCAGGACGGTCAGCGTATAGGGCTTGCGCAGCACTTCATGCCCGCCGAAATCCGCGCTTTCGGCCGTGTCGCCGGCATAGCCGGTGACGAACAGCACCGGCAGGTGCGCGTAGACGGCGGGCAGGGTGCGGACCATTTCCGGCCCCGTCATGTCGGGCATCAGCACGTCGCTGACGATCAGGCCGATGTCGCGATGGCTGGCGAGCAGCTTCACCGCCTTGGACGGATGGTCGCAGGCGACGGGCAGGTGGCCCAGTTCGGCCAGCGCCGCCATCGTCTGGTTGAGGACGCGCGGGTCGTCCTCCACCACCAGGATGCGGGTCGGGGGATGAAGCACGGGTTCCCGGTCCAGCGCGGGCGCATCCATCGCGTCCTCGCCTTCCGCGCCGATATGGCGGGGCAGATAGAGGTGGACGCTGGTGCCCCTGCCGGGTTCGGATTCGATGCGGATTTCGCCCTCGCTCTGGTGCACGAAGCCGAAAATCTGGCTGAGGCCGAGGCCCGTCCCCTTGCCCACCGGCTTGGTGGTGAAGAAGGGTTCGAACACGCGGGAGAGGATTTCGGGCGTCATGCCGCAACCGTCGTCGCTGACGCTGAGCGTTACATATTCCCCGCCGGCGCATTCGCCAACCTCATGGTGGGCGAGTTGGACCTGCCCGGTCCGGATGATCAGGCGACCCCGTCCGTCCATCGCATCCCGGGCGTTGACGCACAGGTTCAATATCGCATTTTCCATCTGATGCTGGTCGACGAAGATCCGCCAACCCTTCGCCTCATTTTCGAAGGCCATGGTGATCTGGTCCCCGATCGATCGGTCGATCAGGTCGGACAGCCCGGCCACCAGCGCATCGGGATCCACCGCGCTGGGCAGCAGCGGTTCCGACCGGGCGAAGGCCAGCAGGCGGCGGGTCAGCGCGGCGGCGCGGTTTGCGCCCTCCATCGCATTGTCGAGATGGCGGTTCGCCTCCTGCGGTTTCAGGCGCAGCTTGCGCTTGGCGAGTTCCAGCCCGCCGACCACCACCGCCAGCATGTTGTTGAAGTCGTGCGCGATGCCGCCGGTCAGCTGGCCCACCGCGTCCATCTTCTGCATCTGGCGCAGATTTTCCTCGGCGGCGGCGCGCTCGGCGGTCTCCTTCTTGAGCCGTTCATAGGCGTCCGACAATTCGGCGGTGCGGGTGGCGACGGCCTCCTCCAGCCGGTCGGCGCGCTCCGCCTCGTCGTCCGCCTGCCTGCGCGCATTGCGCCGCTCGCTATAGGCGGCATTGGCGAACCAGAGCGCGAACAGCACGCAGACCAGCAGCACCAGCCCGAAAAGCTGGGACGTCTTGCCGAACCATGCATTGCGGTCCCCCGCCAGCGACACGGCCTGGCTGCGTTCCTGCAACCGGGCGTTTTCCGCCTGGATGACCCGGTCCAGCAGCGCCGTGATGCGCATCAGGTCGCGGGACTTGCCGGCCTGATGGAATTGGGCGAGCGCCGCCATCTTCTGGTCGTAGGTGGTGCGCAGGCCGATCTCGCTCAGCGTCTTGCCGCGCTGTTCGAACGCCGCCTGCAACGCCATCACATTGCCGCGTTGCCAGTCGGAATGGCGGGTGGTGTAGTTCAGCGTCTTGAGCTGGCTTGCGGCGGTGCGCCACTGGTCCTGGAACAGGCGGCCGGTATCGGGGTCCAGGCTGATGACATAGCGGGCCAGAGTCACTTCGGCCCGCGCCGTCTTCGCCTCGAAAGCGCGGGCGAGGGCGATCACCTCGAAACTGCGGCGCTGTTCCTTCAACGCGCGCTCATGGTCGCGGGCCGCGTGGCTGGCGCTGTAGAGCAGCGTGCCGAGAGAACCAACCAGCAGGATGACGAGCACCAGCGGCAGGAAGCGCGCCACGAACGCCCGCCACCCTGTCGCATGTTCATCCATGAAAAACCCGTCCGCCATCGACAGTTACACTAGATGAACAATATTAACGGAGAAATGCCGTAGGTGAAAGGTTCCGCTTTTGCGGCAAATTCCATCGCGTTAAATGCCCGTCCGGTCGCGGTGTCGACGGGAAGGCGCGATCAGCCGATCGCGCCCGTGGCCCTGCCCGCGGCCTCGAACATGGCGATGATCTGGCCGACCTGTTCATCGCTATGTTCCGCGCAAAGCGAACAGCGCAGCAGGAAGGTTCCGGCGGGGGTCGCCGGGGGGCGCGCCATGTTGACGTAGAGCCCCAGCTCCAGCAGCGTCTGCCACATGGCCACCGCCTGGGTCTGGTCGGTCAGGATGACCGCGATGATCGCGGACTGCGGCGTTTCCGTGCCCAGCCTGAAGCTGAGGTCGGTGAGGCCCTTGTGCAGCCGCTGGCTGTTCTTCCACAGATGGGCGCGCTTCTCGCCCGCATGCATCAGCTTGCGGATCGACGTCGCGGCGGTGGCGACGACGCTGGGCGGCAGCGACGCGGTGAAGACATAGGGACGGCAGACCAGGCGCAACACCTCGAACTTCGGGTGGTTGGACACGCAGAAGCCGCCGACCGTGCCGACCGACTTGGAGAAGGTGCCGACCACGAAATCGACCTCCTTCTCGACGCCCTGCTCCTCATAGACGCCGCGGCCATTGGGGCCGAAAAAGCCCATGCCATGCGCCTCGTCCACCAGGATCATGCAATTGGGATGCTTGCGCACGGCAGCCACCATGTCCGGCAGCGGCGCGACGTCGCCCAGCATCGAATAAACGCCCTCCAGAACCACCAGCTTCAGTGCGTCGGCGGGCAGGCGGCCCAGGCGCTTGTCCAGATCCTCCACGCTGTTGTGGCGGAAGCGGACGATCTCCGCATCGCCCAGGAAGCAGCCGTCATAGATTGAGGCGTGGCTGTCGGCGTCCAGAACGACATAGTCGCCCTTGCCCGCCAGGGTGGAAATCATGCCCAGATTGGCCTGATAGCCGGTGGAGAAGACCATCGCGCCGCTGGTGCCGTAGAAGTCCTTGAGCGCTTCCTCGACTTCCTTATGGCCCTGATAGGTGCCGTTCAGCAGGCGGCTGCCGGTGGTGCCCGCACCGAAATCGTCCAGCGCCTTCTTGCCCGCGGCGATGACGTCCGGGTCGAAGGTCATGCCCATATAGTTGTAGGTGCCAAGCAGGATCGTGTCCTTGCCCTTGATCACCGCCTGGGTGGGGGACTTCACCTCGTCCATGACGATGGCGAAGGGATCGCGCACGCCTGTCGCCAGTAGCGCCTCGCGCTCGGCGATCAGGGGGTCGAATTTGGAGAAGAGGTCGCGGGTTTGCGTCGTCATATTGGTTCCTCGACCCGTTCGTGCTGAGTTAGGTGGGAAGGCAAAGGCCTCGTATCGAAGCGCCCTGCGCCGGTCCCTGTCCTTCGATGCGCCATTTCGACAGGCTCAATGGCTACTCAGGACGAACGGCAATAAAAGTCAGGCGGCTTTCAGCCCTTCAGCTTCGCCACGGCGTCCACGAGCTGGCCGACGGTCTCGATCTCGGCCTGCATGTTCATGGTGATGATGATGTCGAATTCGTCCTCGATCGCGGCGACGAAATCCATCACCGTCAGGCTGTCCCATTCCAGATCGCCCGCGAAGGTGGTGGCTTCGGTCAGTTCGACGCCCTTTTTGTTGAAAGGCGCGATCTGGCTCAAAACGCTGTCGAAAATTGGCTGGCGATCCGTCATTATCCGTGGTGCTTTCCGTGAAAGAGCGGCTTTTGCCCTCAAGCGTCGCTCTTTGGCAAGGGAATAAGGCGGCAATCGGGCATGACTGTCGCGAAAAAAGGGGAAGGGAGACTATGGCCGACGGGGTGAATGCGCCGGTGCCCAATGCGATCCACCTGCTGCGCACGGCGGTGCAGACCAATATGCAATTGAGCCAGATGGCCGACCAGAAGGCGAACATGCTGATCGGCGCGTCGATGGTGATCTTCACGCTTTGCGTCGCGCAGTTGCGGTCAGGGGCGCTGGTCTGGCCGGTGGCGGTGCTGGCGGTGGGCGTGTTCCTGGCCGCGACCTGCGCGATCATGGCCGTGCTGCCCAGCGTCGGCCGGTCGCGCGGGGATGTGGGAACGGACGACAATCTGCTGTTCTTCGGCATCTTCACCAGCCTCAGCGAGGCGGAATTCAGCGACCGGATGATGCGGCTGGTGTCGGACGACGACGCGCTGTGCCGGGCGATGCTGCGCGACATGTACCAGAACGGGCAGGTGCTCCAGCGGCGGAAATATCGCTGGCTGGGTTATGCCTACCGGCTGTTCCTAGCGGGCGTAGTGACGAGTTTTGTCGCGCTGGTGGTGGATTTGGGGCTGGGGTGGCGTTGACGGGGAAGGGGGGCGAATGCCCCCGCAAATTACCGGAAATTGTCCGCGTAGGCCTGAATCTTCAACGTCTTCGGTGCCGTCGGGATTACCGTATAGGCGATGCCTTCGCGCTCCGCATAGGCGCGTGCGGCTTCCTCGGAAGAAAAGCTCAGCCTGATCTGCTGCTTCGTGTCGCCCGAGCCCGCCCAGCCGGTCAGCGGATCGGGCTTCTTCGCTTCGGCCGCCACATATTCCAGCACCCATTTGCGGGTCAGCGCCTTGCCGGACTGCATGGCGTTCTTCTGGATCTGATAGATGCGCGCGCTCATCGCGAGGAAGACTCCTGAGGGAAGATCGGGTTGCGTTGCACCAGCGAATGGATCGAAGTCAAGGCTTCCCCTTGGCGTCGGCGCGTTTCGTGCGCAGCGTGGCGCTGGCCGCCGCCGGATCGTCCGGCCAGGGATGCCTGGGGTATCGGCCGCGCATTTCCTTCGCCACCGCGCTCCAACTGCCCGCCCAGAAGCCGGGGAGGTCGCGCGTCGTCTGGATCGGCCGGCCGGCCGGCGAGGTGAGGGAAAGCACCAGCGGAACGCGCGCGCTGCCGACCACCGGATGCTCGTTGAGGCCGAACAGGGCCTGGACGCGCAGTTCGACGCGGGGGCCGCCCTCCGCTGCATAATCGATCTCATGGCCGCTGCCTGCGGGGGAGCGGAATTCGGGCGGGGCGAGCCGGTCGACCCGCTGCTTGCCGTCCCAGCCGATCAGCCCTTCCAGCACGCCGGAAAGCTGCGAACGGTCGATGTCGGAGAGACGGCGCCTGCCTTGCAGCAGCGGGGGGAGCCATTCGTCCAGCGTCTCCATCAGCGCGGCATCCGACAGCGCCTCCACGCCGGCGAAGGCAGCGCGCATCCTGAGCGATCGCGCCGCGTCGGACCAGGGGAGAAGGTCCAGCCCGCCCTGCCGCGCGCCGTCGGTCAGGGCTGCAACCACGGCATCCGGATCGGGTCGGTCATCAGAGCCGGAGGAGAGCCGCACCGCGCCCAGCCGCCTTTCGCGCAACGCCTCTATCCCGCCATTGGCGGCCCGGAATCGCACGGTGCGATGCTCCGCGATCCGGGCCGCGAACAGGGCGATCACCTCTGCCTCGCCGATCGGCGCGGCGGAGAGGATGCGGGCGCCTGCCGCGCTGCCTTGCACTTCGCCCACCGCCAGCCATTCCTCCCGCGCCAGGGGGCTGAGCGGATCGAGCCGGAAGCCGCGTCCGCCGACGCTTGCCCAGTCCGCGCCGTCGGCGGAGCGGCGCTTGGAAACGCGATCCGGGAAGGCGAGGGCGAGACAGAGGCCGGTTTCATGGCCATGCTCCACGCCAAGGGTTCCCTTGGCCGCAGGCGGTGGAACCAGCTTCGCCCATCGTCTCGCCATCGCCCGCGCCGCATCGGCGCGCTTGCCGCTCTCACGCCGCCAGCGCATTCGTCGCTGCGTCAGGTCCGTATCCTGCCCGCCGATTCCCCGTTCGCTCAGCAGCACGGCAACCTCCGCCGCGACCTCCGCCAGTCCGATTTCGCCCGCCCGCACCAGCATATGGCCGATGCGCGGTTCCAGCGGCAGGGCGGCGAGCGCCTTGCCATGGGCGGTGATGCGTCCGCCCTCGTCCAACGCCTCCAGCGCCGTCAGCCGTCTGCGCGCCTCCGCCACGGCGGCGGCGGGCGGCGGGTCCAGCCAACGCAACTCGCCCGGATCGCCCACCCCCCAAAGCGCGCAATCCAGGATCAGGCTCGACAGGTCGCTCTCCAATATCTCCGGCGGGTCGAAGGGCGGCATGCCGGCGGTCGCCGCCGCTTCCCAGAGGCGATAGGCGACGCCCGGCCGCTGTCGCGCCGCGCGGCCCGCCCGCTGGGTCGCCGCCGCCTGGCTCGCCCGCTCCGTCACCAGCCGGGTGATCCCCGCCGCCCGGTCGTAGCGCGGCCGCCGCGCCAGACCGCTATCCACCACGATCCGCACGCCGTCGATGGTCAGGCTGGTTTCCGCGATGGACGTGGCGAGGATCACCTTACGCCGTCCCTCCCGCGAGGGGCGGATCGCCGCCCGTTGCGCCGCCGGGTCGAGCGAGCCGTGGAGCTTGTGCACCTCCACCCCCGCGCCCTCCAGCCGTTCCGCCGTCCGTTCGATCTCCGCCACGCCGGGCAGGAAGGCGAGCAGGTCGCCCTCCGCCTCCTCGCTCAGCGCCCGGCGGATGGTCGCCGCCATCTCCTCCTCGATCCGCTTTTCCGATGCGCGCCCGACATGGCGTAACGCCAGCGGCTGGATGCGGCCTTCGCTCTCCACCACGGGCGCGCCGTCGAGCAGGGCCGCGAAACGCGCGCCATCCAGCGTAGCCGACATGGGTACGATCCGCAGGTCGGGCCTCAGCGCGCCTTGCGCGTCGAGGGCCAGGGCCAGCCCGAAATCGCTGTCCAGGCTGCGCTCATGCACTTCGTCGAACAGGATGGCGGAGACGCCCGAAAGCTCCGGATCGTCCTGAATCCGCCGCACGAAAATGCCTTCGGTCAGGACCAGCAGCCGCGTGGCCTTCGAAACCTTCGAATCCATCCGGGTCGCGTAGCCGACGGTGCCGCCGACATCCTCGCCCATCAGTTCGGCGATCCGCTCCGCCGCCGCCCGCGCCGCCAGCCGCCGGGGGGAGAGCAGCAGGACCTGGCCCGTGCACCAGGGCTGGTCCAGCAGGGCGGGTCCGACGGCGGTCGTCTTGCCCGCGCCCGGCGGGGCCACCAGCACGGCATTGCTCCCTTCGCGCAAGGCGGCGAGCAGGTCGGGCAACACGGCATGGATGGGCAGGGCGGTCATCGCCGCTTCCTCTCGCGCCATTCGCGCCTCAACGCAATGATTCAGCCGAACAACAGAATATGGATCGGGTTTTTGGGGTCCAGCAGCATCTTGGCGGTCAGCGCCAGCGACAGGATGATCAGCAGCGGCCGGATCAGCCGGCTGCCGAAGCGCATGGCCAGCCGCGAACCGATCTGCCCGCCGGTGATGCTGCCCACCGCCATGGCCAGCCCGACGATCCAGATCACATGGCCGCCCGCGATCATGGTGATCAGTCCGGCCAGGTTGCTGGCGAAATTGGCCGCCTTGGTCTGGGCCGTGGCGCGCACAAGGCCAAGGCCGCCGAGAGCGATGAAGATGGTGGCGTAGAAGGCCCCCGCGCCCGGTCCGAAAAAACCGTCGTAAAAGCCGATGACGCCGATCAGCAGGCTGAGCGCGACCATGCCGACCCGCTGGTGCCGGTCCATTTCGCCGACCTTGGGCGAGAAGGTGAAATAGGCCGCCAGCGCGATCAGCAATGCGGGCATCAGTCCGGCGAGGATGGACGGATCGACCCTCTGCACCAGCCAGGCGCCGCCGACCGATCCCGCGAACGCCGCGAATATGGGCCAGCGATAGGCCTTCAAATCCATATGTCCCGCCCGCGCATAGGCGACGCAGGCGCCGAACGTGCCGAGCGAGCTTTGCAGCTTGTTGGTCGCGACCGCGGCCACGGGCGGGATTCCGGCGGCCAGCAAGGCGGGCATCGCGATCAGCCCGCCGCCGCCCGCCATCGCGTCGATGCACCCCGCGATCAACGCCGCGGCCATCAGGAAGGCGATGGTTTCAGGGGAGGGGATCATAAGCGGCGGTTTGGTCTTGCTGAATGAAGAAGGGTATGTGTGGCAGGAACCCGGTCCTGCCGTCTGAACTGGGTCCCTGCCTTCGCAGGAACACCAAACTCAAACGAACCGGCCGCCTGTTCCCTCAATAGGCGCGCGCAATGGCGAACTCGACCGCTTCGGTCAGCGCCGCCCTGGCCTTGCCATTGTCGAACATGCCGAGCGCGTCGATGGCCCGCTGGCCATAGTGCCGCGCCCGCGCCAGCGTGTCCGCAATCGCGCCGGTCTTGCGCAGCAGGCCGGTCGCATGGGCCAGATCCTCGTCGCTCACCCGGTTGCCCGCAATCGCCGCCTTCCAGAAGGCGCGTTCCTCGTCCGAACCCCGCGCATAGGCCAGGATGACCGGCAACGTCACCTTGCCGTCGCGGAAATCGTCGCCCGCATCCTTGCCCATGGTCGCGCCGTCCGATTCATAGTCGATGGCGTCGTCGATAAGCTGGAAGGCGATGCCGAGGTTCCGGCCATAGACGTCCAGGGCCTGCTCCTCCGCCTCGTCGCGGTCGGCCACCACGGCGGAAATGCGGCAGGCGGCGGCGAACAGGGCGGCCGTCTTCGCGCCGATAATGTCCAGATATTGCTCTTCGCTGGTGTCGATCTTGCGCTGGGCGGTAAGCTGGTTGACTTCGCCCTCCGCGATCACGGCCGATGCGTTGGAGAGGATCTTCAACACCTTCAGCGACTCCGCCTCGACCATCAGTTCGAAGGAGCGGGAGAAGAGGAAATCGCCCACCAGAACGCTGGCGCTGTTGCCCCAGATGATGTTGGCGGTCTTGCGGCCCCGGCGCAGCCCCGATCCGTCGACCACATCGTCGTGCAGCAGGGTCGCGGTGTGGATGAACTCGACCGCGGCGGCCAGCTTGTAGTGGCGCGACCCCGCATAGCCGACCAGATCGGCGCAGGCGAGCGTCAGCATCGGCCGCATCCGCTTGCCCCCGCCCGCGATCAGATGGCCGGCCAGTTCGGGGATCAGCGGGATGCGCGACTGCATCCGGTCCAGGATGACGGCGTTCACCTGGTTCATGCCCTCGGCGACCAGCGCCATCATGGGGGCGAGCGAAGGCGCGCTGCTGGCGCGGCCGATGGGATGGACATTGCCGGTGGCGGATGCTGTCATGACAAGCGCCATGTGGCGGCGCGAAATGCTAAAGGCAAGCGGGAATAGCTTGCCTGACGCCGCGGAAGAGGCAAAAAGCCCCCGATATTGGATGACGCATCGCTCGGGCGGAAAACCCGTACCCGCTTTTCCTGGCGATGCTCTGCTGGAGGACCATGGTGGACGAGACTTTGAAGCGCTATCGCGAGAGCATCGACAATATCGACGCGGCGCTGGTCTTCATGCTGGCCGAGCGGTTCAAGATCACCCAGGCGGTGGGCGAGCATAAGGCGACCCACGACCTGCCCCCCGCCGATCCGGGTCGGGAGGAACGCCAGATCGCGCGCCTGCGCCAACTCGCCACCGACGCCCATCTGGACCCCGATTTCACCGAGAAATTCCTGCGCTTCATCATCGACGAGGTGATCCGCCACCATGAAAGGCTGCGCGAGGGCTGAATATTACAGCCTAAGCCGGTTCGGCGATGTCCCGGTCGCGCGCGGGCCGCGTCGACCGGCCCAGCATCACCCCGCCCAGCGCCAGCGCGAAGCCGATAAGCTGAACCGGACCCAGCCGCTCCCCGAACAGCAGCCACGCCTCGACCGCCGCGAGCGGGGGCACCAGCAGCAACAGCATCGACATGCGCGTCGGTCCCTGGTGCCGCACCAGCCATACCAGCAAGGACAGTCCGGCGGTCGATAGCGCCAGCACCGACCAGGCGAGGCCGATCCACAGCATGGGTGAGCCGTCCCAGCGATAGTCCCCGACGAACAGCGTAGCCGCGATGGCGATCATCGCGCCGCCGCCATTCTGCACCGCCCCGGAAATCGCGATGCCGTCGCCCGCTATCGATCCGTGCTGGATCAGCGTGCCGCCCGCCATGCTCAGCACGGCGAACACGGCCGCGACCGCCGGGCCGACCGCGATCGATCCGGCGCCTGACCGCTCGATCGCGGGCAGCAATACGCACCCCACGCCGATGATCGCGGCGGCCAGGCCGACCCAGGCGCGCTGCGGCAGCCGGTCGCCCAGGAAGGCCACGCTCGCCACCGCCACCATCAGCGGTTGCAATGATCCCAGCAGCGCCATGACGCCGGCGGGCATGCCGTTGTTCACCGCCCACCAGCTCAGCGTCAGGTAGAAGCCGTGCAGCATCGCGCCGGCCGCCAGGTGCAGCCCCAGTCGCCGCCCGCGCGGCAGGGCCTGCCGCGCATGGAACGCCGCGCCGCCCAGCAATGTCGTCGTCAGCGCCAGCCGCACGGCCAGGATCAACTCCGGCGTCGCATGCGGCACCGTCGCCCGCGCGACGATGAAGCCGGTCGACCAGATAAGGACGAACAGAAGGGAAGCGAGGCCAACGATCATGCGCCGGCCTTTGGCCTATCGGCGTCCGCCTGTCGAGGTGTGCGATGGGTCAGGAAAGCGGTGGGGGTGGTTGGGGTTGGCCAATAACGGACATTGCCCCACCGTCACCCCGGACTTGATCCGGGGTCCCGCTTTCTTTCTGAGTGCCCGGCTGGAAAAGGCAGCGGGACCCCGGGTCAAGCCCGGGGTGACGAAATCGGGAAAGTCCGCTCTCCAACCGAACCCGCTTCATTCCCGTCCGGCGCGAAGGGCCGCGCCGCCGGCGAAGGGCGTGATCGCGACCAGCAGCAGGGAGGCCGCGCCCAGGAATTTGAGTGCGGCGCCGCTGCCGTCGCCCAGCGTCCCCGCGCCGAAGATCAGCAACGGCACGGCAAGCGGCAGGGCCAGCAACCCGGCCAGCGCGCCGCTGGAGCGCAATCCGGCCGTCAGCGTCGCCACCAGCAGTCCCAGCGCCGCCAGGGCGGGCGTGCCGATCAGCAATCCCGCCTCCAGCAAGCCTATGGTCGCCGCGTCCAGCTTCAACAGCGCGGCGGCGGGCAGGGTCGCGATCATCAGCGCCGGGCCGAAGCCCAGCCAATGCGCGACCAGCCGGGCGAGCACGACCGTCTCTTCCCCGATGCCGCGCAGCGCGATCTGGTCGAGCACGCCCGCGTCCCGGTCCGGCGCCACCAGCCGGTCCACCGGCAGCAGGCTGGCGAGCAGCGCCGCGATCCACAGCATGCCGCCGCCGCTCCGCCGCAGCAGCGCCGCATCGGGGCCAACGGCAAAGGGGTAGAGGCTGGCGACCAGCAACAGGAATGCGACCGGCAGCCACAGCCCGGCGGATTGCCAGGATTGCCGCAAATCGCGCGCCGCCAGCGCCAGGAGGATGGTCATGCCTCCTCCACCCATGCATGGTCCTGCATCGCCAGGACGACCGGGCTAGCCAGCGGCAGCGGCTGGTGCGACGCGGCGACCACCATGCCGCCCTTTGCCAGATGCCCCGCGACCGCCTGCCCCAGCAGGTCCAGCGCCGCCTCGTCCAGCCCGTTGCCCGGCTCGTCGAGCAGCCAGATCGGCGCACCGCTCGCGATCACCCGCGCCAGCGCGGCGCGCTTGCGCTGCCCGGTCGACAGCATGCGCACCGGCACCTGGCGGAGCGGTTCCAGCGCCATCGCCGCCATCGCCGCGTCCAGCGCCATGGGCGCCGCGGCATCCAGTCGCGCCCAAAAGCGCAGCGCTGCTTCGAGCGGCTGTTCCATGTCCAGCGCCAGCCGCTCGTCCGTCATCGCGACCCGGCCATGGCGCGCGACCGTTCCGGCGGTCGCGCGCAGCAGCCCGGCGCAGATCCGGATCAGGCTGGACTTGCCGATGCCGTTCGGTCCCTTCAGCAACGCGCTGCCGCCCGGCTCCATCGCCAGGTCGACGCCCCGGAACAGCAGCCGCCCGCCGCGCGCGCAGGCGACGCCCGACAGGTGCAATCCCGCCCGGCTCATAGGGTGACCATGTCCTCCAGCACATGCATGTCGATGTCGGACAGGCCGAAATGATGGCCGATCTCATGCACCACCACATGGGTGATCAGCATGTCGAGCGGCACGCCCGTTTCCACCCATTCGTCCAGCAGCGGCCGGCGGAACAGGTGGACGGTCGGCGGCAGGTCGCCGGTCTGCGCCGCTTCCCCGACCGGCCGCCCGGTGTAGAGGCCGGTGAGGCCGAAGGGATCGTCGATCTCCATTTCCTTGAGCACCTGCGGATCGGCAAATTCCTCCACGAACAGCACGACGTTCGACAGGTGCGATCGGAACGGTTCGGGCAGGCGCGACAGGGCCGCCAGCGCCAGGCTTTCTATATCCTCGCGCGTCGGCGCAAATCGGGGCTGTTGACCGGCATCGTCCATGGGAGAGACATAAAGCATGTTCCGAATCGTCTGCAAACCGCCGACGCTTGGGAAAATGAGTTAACGCCGCCAGGAATCGGCCGGGCAAGGGACGGGAAAAGACAGATGATCGCGAAACTGGACGGGGAGGAACGCGCGCTGGCGCTGAGGCAACTGCCGGAATGGACGCCGGTGCAGGATCCGGACGGCATCCGCCGCCTTTTCGCCTTCCGGGATTTCACGGCCGCCTTCGGCTTCATGACGCAGGTGGCGCTGCTGTCGGAAAAGGCGGACCATCATCCCGAATGGTCGAACGTCTACAACCGGGTAGACATCGTCCTGACCACCCATGATGCAGGCGGCCTGTCGCGCCGGGACGTCGAGCTGGCCGCTCGGATCGACGCCCTTCTATAGGCTTCTATTGCGATGCGTTCCCTTCGATCCGGTCGTCATAGCCGCTGAGCGCGGACATGACCGCCGGGTCATGGGCGTAGCGGTGCCGCAGCAGCGCCAGCCGCGCATCGGTGCCGGTGCAGAGCGCGGCGATATTGTCCTGCAAATAGGCCAGCCGTTCCGCATCATAGGCTTCCTCGCCGCGGAAATGGTCGCACCCGTCGCGGTCGACCATGTAGCGCGTCACTTCATCGGGAAAGGGCTGGAGGTCGGCCGCCCCGTCCGACGGCGGCAGGTCCGGGACATAGGGCGGCGGGGGGATGTTGACCACCGAAGGCTTCATCGGCAGCAGCTGCAGGGGCGCGGCGCTCGCCGCGCCGGCGTCCGCCAGCCGTCCGGCGCCCTTTTCGCCAGCGTGCAAAGGCGCGGCGTCAATGCCGGAAGACGCGGGAAGCGCCTCTGCCGCCTCTTCGCGGCGCGGAGGCATGTCGGGCATCGCGAGGGAACCGACGGCCTCACGGGGCTCGCCCGGCCGTTCCTCCGCCTTTGCGCCGCTCTGTCCGTTGGAGCCTGGAGAACAACCGGCGACCAGCGCCAGCGCCAGCATCGGAAACAGCGTCTTGCCTGCGTTCACCCGATCTCCTCTCTCAAGCCGGCGATCAGGTCGGCGGCATGGTCCAGCCGCTTCTCCTCTTCATCGAGAATCGCCAGAAAAGCGGTTCGCCTATATTGATGCACGGCCTCCTGGGAAAGACGGCTTGCCGCGGGACATGCCGAAATTACGATATCCAGCAGCCGCTCCACCCCATGCAGTCGCCCCCAGAGATAGTCGTTCTCCCGATAGGCGCGGCTGAAGAACGCGCCGAAATTGTTGAATTCTATGCCTTTCAGCGTCGCTTCCGCCCCGCCGGAGCGGATCGCGCCGCAATCCTCCGGCGAGATGCGGTCGACCTTGACCGGGTCATATTCGTCCATCCCATGGCCTTGCAGCAGCGGCAGGGTGGCGATGTCGTAGAAGGGGAAGCCCAGATAGGCGAGCAGCATGGTCCGACGCGCCGCCTTGGGCAGCGCCGCCAGGGCTTCGGCCAGCATCATGTCCGCCGCTTCGTCCCGTTCGCGCAGGCCGCGCAGCCGCGCGACCGCCTCCAGCGCGGCCCCCGGATCGTTGGGGACTTGCCCGGCCGCGGCCTTGATCTCCCCATTGTAGAAGTCGGCGCCCTCGCATTCGGTATAGTGCGACAGGGCGGCGTAGATGGCGTCGTGCATCTTCTGGATGACGGCGTCGTCGGCGGTCGCCTCCACCTCCAGCGTTTCGGACAGCCGCCGGGCCAGGAAACGCAGGCGGCGGATGCGGAAGGACAGGTCGTGCTGGCGGAAGAAGCCGACCGGGGCGGAGGCGGGACCGACATCCTCCGTCAGCCGGTCCGCGCCGACGGCGCGCACATGGCCCCACAGCGCCTGGCGGTAGCTTTCGCGCATCAGCGGGCTTTCCTCCCCGCTCAGGCGGAACAGCAGGTCGGCCAGATCCTCGACGATGCCGGAGAGTTTCAGATGTCCGTAGGCGGGGAAGGCGAAACCGGCGGAACCGGCCGCCCGCTGCTGCGCCTTGCTGCGCCAGGCGGACAGCCGGGCCGGCGTCGGCCGGTCCAGGAACAGCATGCCGCCGATGGCGCTCTCCACCTCCGCCTCTATGCCCGGCCGCAGCGCGTTCAATATGCGCGCCATGCGGCGGATGCGGGCGCTGTGCCGGTCTATGGCGTCCAGATTGTCGCGGATCGGCTGTTCGCGGGGAATGTCGCTGAGCGCGCCGAAGATGGTGCGGAAGAAGCCGGGCAGCGGCGCATCCGCGCCCGAGGGCGCGTCCTCCGCCTCGCCGTGGCGATTGAGCTGGATCGAGCGATGGCCCGGCTTGGGATCGATATAGACGAAGCGCCGGTCGACCTCCCGCCGGGAGGGCCGGTTCCTGAGCGCGCCGATGGCCTGGGCGAAGGGGGCGTTGGCCAGCACCGAACCGTCGATCAGCACCGCATCCTCGGCACGGCCCCGCGCGGCATGGCGGGGCAGCGCGCGCGCCAGGAAGGCGTCCCGCGTCGGCCAGGCGCGATGACGGCGTTTCAGCACCCTGTCCAGCTCGCGCACGGTGAAGGGCGGGAAAGCGCCGGGGAAGCTGGCCGTGGCGCGGGCGGCGAAGACCAGTTCGGCGGGATCGGCAAGGTTGCGCTCGCCATGGCCGCGGGCGCGAAAGCCGATGGAGAGGCGATGCTCCGTCTCCACCACCTGGGGCGGGCTGTTGAGGTTCAGGCTTTGCGGATGCCCCTCGAAATCGGTGACGGTGACGAACAGGTCCAGCGGATGGCCGGGCGGCAGCAGCGCGGGGCCGTGCCCGGTCGCCTCCATCGCGTCGAAGGCGTCCAGGATCATGGCGGTGAAGATGTCCCCGCCGAAGGGCGGTTCGAACCAGCGGGAACGGATAAAGTGGGACAGCTTGTGCCGCACCTCCTCCCGAGTGTCGGGGGCGACGGTGCGCTCGACCGTGTCGCCCGGATGCCGCGCCGCCATCCAGACGAGCGGCGTCGCCCAGAATTTGGTGATCCGCCGCGCCGGACGAGCGTCGGGGTCCAGCAGCTTTTCGACATCGGCATTGTCCAGCCACATGTCGGTCAGCGGGTCCAGCGACTGGCCCGTCTCTATCGCCTGCGCCAGGAAGATGCCGTTGATGCCGCCCGCGCTGGCCCCGGCGATGATGTCGGGCATCACCCGCAACTTGATGCCGCAGGCCTTTTCCAGATCCTCCAGCAGCTTGCGATAGACCGCCTCGCTGCTGTTGCCGGACGGCACGCCGTCATGGAACGCCCGGCTGGCGCGGGCCAGATGCCAGATTTCCTTGGTGATGCCGTGCATGTAGACAGCCAGGCTGATCCCGCCATAGCAGACCAGTGCGAGCCTGAGTTCCCGCTCTTTCATGGGGTTGAGAGTTGCAGAGGGCGATGGACTTGTCGAGGGTGTGTTTCCGTTCCGGGGAAACGTGCTCCTGCGAAGGCAGGAGCCTGGGCAGCGTGGACAAATTCAAGACAGCCGCCGGGCCGAGAGATTTGGGTGGAGAGCGGACCTTCCCCCTATTCGTCACCCCTCCCCCCTATTCGTCA
This sequence comes from Sphingobium sp. HDIP04, assembly GCF_000445085.1. NCBI lineage: Bacteria > Pseudomonadati > Pseudomonadota > Alphaproteobacteria > Sphingomonadales > Sphingobiaceae > Sphingobium > Sphingobium sp. HDIP04. The sequence continues at coordinate 25,411 of NZ_ATDO01000093.1, forward strand.
CCCCGGACTTGATCCGGGGTTCCGCTGCCTTGGCTGGGCGCGCATCAGAAAGAAAGCGGGACCCCGGATCAAGTCCGGGGTGACGGAAACTGATGTCCGCCATTGGTCATTAGCTGCCACTAAATTCCTCCCTATGCGAAGCATGGGGAGGGGGACCGTCCGCGAAGCGAATAGTGGAAGGGAAATTTCGGAGGTCGTGCCCCATTCCCCTCCACCACGCTTTGCGCGGTCCCCCTCCCCATCTCCCGATGGGGAGGAACTAGGATAGGTCCGCTTTCCACCCATAACCGCAATTTCATTGCCTGCCGGGGTGGCGTTCTGCCTGCGGCCTGCCTAATTTGGGACCATGGCAAGAAGCAGCCGATCCAACGACTGGGGCTTTCCCCGCTGGCGCAGCTATGGCGCATCGCGTGAGGCGCAGCAGGTGCGCCTGTGCGACCGGCATGGTTGCGACCGGCCCGGCGACTGTCCCGCGCCCAAATCGCCCAACAGCCGCGAACGCTGGTATTTCTGCACCGACCACGCGGCGGAATATAACCGCAACTGGGACTATTTTCAGGGCCTCGACCGGGAGGAGCGCGAACAGCGCGAAAGCAATGAGCGGCGCGACGCGGGCGGCTATCAGAACAGCGCCTATCATGGCTGGGGCGGGCCGGGCGACGGCAGCCGCTCGCGGGACGAGATGCACGCGCTCCAGGCGCTGGAGCTGGAGGATGACGCCGATTTCGAGGCGGTGAAGAAAAGCTGGCGGCGTCTGGCGAAGGAATATCATCCCGACGTGAAGCCCGGCGACGCGCAGGCGGCCGTGCGCTTCCAGACGATCCAGGCCGCCTATGAAGTGCTGCGCGCCGCGGAGGAGCGGCGGACGTGGAAACCGCGGGAGCGGGCGGATTGAAGGATCGCGTCCGGTCTGACTGGGACCATGCGGTGCTCGTCTGCCGCAAATGTTCGAAGAGGCTGGACGGCGGTTTCGGTCCCGATGGCGGCGAGCGGTTGGCCAAAGCGCTGCGACGGCACCTTTCGCTGAAAAAGGGGCGCAAGGCGGCGGCGGGGATCGTCGAGGTCAATTGCCTGGGCGTCTGCCCCAAGGGAGCGGTGACGGTCGTGGACGGCGCGCAATCGCGCGACTGGTTGCTGGTGCGTCCCGGCGCCGATCTGGATGAACTGGCCGGAGCGCTGAACCTGCCTGCCGGAAGGCGAGGCTGAAATCAGCCTGCCCGCCTGATCCGGGACGATTCGATCAGCCCGGCGTCGAACAGCAAGGGCATCAGCAGCCCTTCCTCCTTTTGCAGGCGGTTCAGGATGCCGGCCAGCATCTCACGGGTTTCACGACAGAAATCCGCCCATTCGCGTTCGATCCGATCATCGCTCCAGCGCGCCATATAGGCGGCGAAGTCGCTGGCCATGGGCGCCATTTCGCTTTCGAGGCGCGCCGCCGTGCCGCGCAGCTTTTCATGCGGCTGCCGCTGCATATTGGGGTAGAAGATGCGATCTTCCAGCGCCAGATGCGCCATCAGCAGGCGCGCGAACTGCCAGCGCAGCGGGCCAAGCCTTTGCGGAATATTCTCGTCCGCGATCGCCTGATGAAAGCGGGCGATCATCGCCTCGATCTCATCATGCTGCCTCTGCAATTCGTCGAGGTCCATGCACCGTTTTCCTCATCCCCGCCGGGCATTTTCCAATGACGGGGTTAAGAAACGGTTGTCGGGAATTTACAAAGGTTTGAACGGATGCCCGCCACGCATTCCACGCGGCGGGCATCCCGGCTTTCAGGCCGGCTGGTCGGCGCGGCTGACGCCCTGGCCATCCAGATTCTGGGCGGCGAAATCCCAGTTGATCGCTTCCTTCAGGACGCGGTCGGCATAGTTGGGGCGGGCGTTGCGATAGTCGATATAATAGGCATGTTCCCAGACATCGAGGATCAGCAGCGGCGCATGGCCCTCATGCGCGACGGGCGTGTCGGCGTCGTGATAGCTGGTGACTTCCAGCTTACCGTCCTTCAGGATCAGCGCGGCCCAGCCGCTGGCGAAATGGCCGACGGCTTCGGCCTTCAGCTTCTCGATCAGGGCGTCGACCGAACCGAAGGCTTCCTCAATCTTGGCGAGCAGGTCGCCGCTCGGCGCGGTCTTGGCGGGCGAGAGCGACTGCCAGTAGAATGTGTGGTTCCAGATCTGGCCGACCTGGTTGAACAGGCCGCCCTTGGACGACTTGATCAGTTCGACCAGCGACTTGCCCTGGAGCGAGGCGTCGGCGGCGACCAGTTCATTGGCCTTCACGACATAGGCATTGTGGTGCTTGCCATGGTGGAAGTCGAAGGTTTCGGCGGTCAGAATGTCGCCAAAGGCATCCTTGGCATAGGGAAGGGGGGGCAGAACAAAGGCCATGTCGGAACTCCTCGGGTTCTTGGGTCGGGTGGCCGCATAACGACGATGCGGCCGGAAGGCTCCCCGCCCCTAGCAGTGTTACCGCCTTACGGAAAACAGGATATTTTCGTCCAAGATGCGGAAATATCCATGTGACAGCGGCGTAACGATGGCATAGAATTGCCGGTCAGGCCGCCCGGAGAATGCGGCGGTCGGAACTTGGGGGAAGGGTCCATGGCAAAATTCTTCGGCAATCTGAATCTCGTGCTGGTCGCGGGGCTGCTGCTCGCGATCGTGGTCATGTTCGGCGCGCATGCCGGGCTGGTCGACGCCAACGCGGTCTTCCGCTGGCTGCACCTCTTCTTCGGCATCACCTGGATCGGGCTGCTTTATTATTTCAACTTCGTCCAGATCCCGACCATGCCGAAAATCCCGGCGGAATTGAAACCGGGCGTTTCCAAGCATATCGCGCCCGCCGCTCTGTTCTACTTTCGCTGGGCGGCGGCCTTTACGGTGCTGACGGGCCTGATCGTCGCCTGGCTGGCGGGTTATGTGCATCAGGCGCTGCTGGTGCAGGCGCCCTACACGCTGATCGGCATCGGCATGTGGCTGGCGCTGATCATGGCGTTCAACGTCTGGTTCCTGATCTGGCCGAACCAGAAGAAGGCGCTGGGCATCGTTCCGGCGGAGGACGACGCAAAGGCGAAGGCGGCAACGACCGCGATGATGTTCAGCCGCCTCAACACCCTGCTGTCGCTGGCGATGCTCTATTGCATGGTCAATTTCAGTTGATCTGGCGGGGCGGGCGTCCCGTGGCGCCTGCCCCTATCCCTGCGGCGGGGTGGTTTCGCCGACATCCTCGCTGTCCAGCTTTTCGCCCAGGTCCAGGCCGTGGCGCATCAGCATCGGTATGTTGGCGGCGGCGAAGACGACCGACACGACGGTCACGCCCCACACCTTGACGGCGAGCCAGCTATCGAAGCTCATCGTCCGGCGCATGATTTCGTTGGCGAGCGCCATGAAGACGAAGAAAAAGGCCCAGTTGCGCGACAGCTTGCGCCAGCCCTCTTCGGTCAGTCCGTCATAGGCGGCCTGGAGCAGATATTTGAGCAGCGCCTTGCCGCGCATCAGCCCCGCGAACAGCATCAGCGCGAAGAAGGCGTAGATGATGGTCGGCTTGATCTGGATGAAGCTCTGGTCGCGGAAATAGATGGTGAGGCCGCCGAAGAAGAGGATCAGCAGCGCCGAGAGCCAGAGCATGGGCGACACGCGGCCCAGCTTCACCTTCGACACGATGACGGCGACGACGATGGCGGCCATGAAGGCGGCGGTGCCGAAAGTCATGGCGGTGATCGGATTGCCCGGACCCCACAGCCACCCCGCGCCCTTGTAGGTCAGGAAGAAGACGAGGAGCGGGCCGAAGTCCAGCGCCAGGCTGAGATTGCCGTTATGGGCGGATTTCTTGGAGGTAGGTTTTTGGGGGTCAGCCATGACTAGGTGCTCCGGTGCTCCTGCGAAGGCAGGAGCCCAGGCCCGCCGTCCGAACTGGGCTCCTGCCTTCGCAGGAGCACGCTATTTCTTTGCAGCGCATGATTTCACCGCGCATAGGCCGTCCCCGCGATTGCCCGCGCCATGTCGCCCGGATCGAAGGGGCGCAGATCCTCGATCTTCTCGCCCACGCCGATGGCGTGGATGGGCAGGCGATATTTCTCCGCCGCCGCGACCAGCACGCCGCCCCGCGCCGTGCCGTCCAGCTTGGTCATGACCAGCCCCGTCACCTGCGCGACTTCCTTGAACACCTCGATCTGGTTCAACGCATTCTGCCCCGTGGTGGCGTCCAGCACCAGCACGACGTCGTGCGGCGCCGCCGGGTTCAACCGGCCCAGCACGCGGCGGATCTTCGCCAGTTCGTCCATCAGTTCGGTCTTGTTCTGGAGGCGCCCGGCCGTGTCCACGATCAGCACGTCGATGCCGGTGGCGGTCGCCTGCTTGACGGCGTCGAACACGATGCCTGCCGCGTCGCCGCCCTCCTTGCCCGCGACGATGGGGATGCCCAGGCGATCCGCCCAGACCTTGAGCTGGCCGATGGCGGCGGCGCGGAACGTGTCGCCCGCCGCCAGCATCACGCCATAATCCTGCTCCAGGAAATTATTGGCCAGCTTGGCGATGGTGGTGGTCTTGCCGGAGCCGTTGACGCCGATGACCAATATGACCTGGGGGCGCGGGAACGCCTCGATCTCCAGCGGGCGGGCGACGGGGGCGAGGGTCTTTTCGATCTCCTCCGCGATGATCTCGCGCAGATAATCTTCCGTCAGTTCGCGATTGTAGCGGCCTTCGGACAGGCGGTCGCGCACGCGGGCGGCCATGGCGGGGCCAAGGTCGCTGACGATCAGCGCTTCCTCGATCTCGTCCAGCGTCTGCTCGTCCAGCGCGGCCTTGGTGAAGAGGCCGGTGAGATTTTCGCCGAGCTTGTCGGACGTGCGCTTCAGGCCGCCGAAGAGGCGATCGCGCCAGCTTGTGCCGGGTTCAGTCATTGCTGCGCCTCTTGCGCGATCAGCGCGCCATTCTCAAGGGCCGTAATCTTCGCATGGATGATGGAGGAGGGCGTTTGCGGCGTTGCGAAACGCACCGGGGCGAAATTTTCGGCATGGCCCGAAAGTCCGTTGCGTTCGACCAGCACGGATTGGGTCGAACCGATGAGGCTTCGCAGCCAGCCTTCCCGCTGCGCCTCGCAGGCCGAGCGGAGGCGGGCGGCGCGGTCCTTGACGGCGGCGCGGTCGACCTGCGGCATGCGGGCGGCGGGGGTGCCGGTGCGCGGGGAATAGGGGAAGATATGGCCGTGGACGATGGCGCATTCCTCAACCAGCCTGAGGCTGTTTTCGAACATGGCCTCATCCTCGGTCGGGAAGCCGGCGATGATGTCGGCGCCGATGCTGATGTCGGGGCGGGCGGCCTTGAGCCGCTCCACGATGCGGACGGCGTCGGCGCGGCTGTGGCGACGCTTCATGCGCTTCAGGATCATGTCGTCGCCCGCCTGGAGCGAGAGGTGGAGGTGCGGCATCATGCGCGGTTCATGGGCGATGAGGTCGAACAGCCGCTCGTCGATTTCCACGCTGTCGAGCGAGGAGAGGCGCAGGCGCGGGAGGTCGGGCACGCCCTTCAACAGGCGCTCGATCAGCAGGCCGAGGGAAGGCGCGCCGGGCAGGTCGGGGCCGTAGCTGGTGACGTCGACGCCGGTGAGGACGATTTCCTTGTAGCCCGCGTCGACCAGTTCGCGGGCCTTGTCGATGACGGCGCCCGCCGGGACGGAGCGGCTGTTCCCCCGGCCATAGGGGATGATGCAGAAGGTGCAGCGGTGGTCGCAGCCATTCTGCACCTCCAGGAAAGCGCGGGCATGTTCGGCGAAGGCGCTCGCCATATGAGGGGCGGTCTCGCGGACCGACATGATGTCGGAGACTTTGACCCTCTCCGCCGCCCTCACCTCATCCGTCATCCCAGCGAAAGCTGGGATCCCAGGCCCGACGCCGTGCCCTATCGCCTGAGATCCCAGCCTTCGCTGGGATGACGTGTAGTGACTGGCGTCCATCTTTTCCCGGTTGCCGATCACTGCGTCGACCTCGGCCATGGCGGCGAAGGCTTCCGGTTCTGTCTGGGCCGCGCAGCCAGTCACCATGATCCGCGCATCGGGGCGGTCGCGGCGGGCGCGGCGGATGGCTTGCCGTGTCTGGCGCACCGCTTCGGCCGTTACCGCGCAGCTATTGACGACGATCAGATCGTCCCGGCCGCCCGCCATCTCCCGAATCGCCTCGCTTTCCGCGATGTTGAGGCGGCAGCCGAGCGTGATGATCTGCGGCCCGCTCATGTCAGAAGCGCGCCCAGTCAGCCTCGCCGTCGAAGACATGGGTGGCGGGGCCGGTCATCATGATGTGCCCGCCCGGCGTCCAGTCGATCACCAGGTCGCCGCCCGGCAGGCTGACCGTGGTGGGGCCGCTCATCAGCTTGCGCCGCACCGCCGCCACCGCCGTCGCGCAGGCGCCGGTGCCGCAGGCGCGGGTCAGCCCGGCGCCGCGTTCCCAGACGACCAGGCGGATATGATTGTTGCCGGCGATCTGAGCGAAGTTCACGTTCACGCGGGCGGGGAAGAGCGGATCATGCTCGATCAGCGGCCCCAGACGGTCGAAGTTCACACCGTCCAGATCGTCCAGGAAGAAGATCACGTGCGGATTGCCGACATTGACCGCCACCGGGGCAGGCAGGTCTTCCCAGCTTACCGGCATGGCCAGCGTGTCCATGGCGTAGGCGAGGGGAATCGCGTCCCATTCCAGCCGGGGCTGGCCCATGTCGACGCTCGCGCCGCCGTCGACGGCCTTCGCGTCCAGCAGGCCGGCCTTCGTCTCGATCAGCACGTCGCGGCCGACGAACAGGGGCACGCAGCGGGTCGCGTTGCCGCAGGCCTCCACTTCGCTGCCGTCGCTGTTGAAGATGCGCATCGACACGTCGGCACGGTCGCTATTGCCGATCAGGATGAGCTGGTCGCAGCCGATCCCGGCATGGCGGTCGGCTATGGCCATGGCGCGCGCCTCCGTCATGTCGAGCGTGCTTTCCCGCGCGTCGATCACGACGAAGTCGTTGCCCAGTCCATGCATTTTCGAAAAACGGCCCATAGTGCGGCGCATGTAGGGCCTAAGAGGCGAAAAAGCCACCCTAAGCGGTGCTCAGGGATGCCCGCTTGCGTCCATAGAGGAAATAGACGGCCAGGCCGATGGCGTTCCAGATCAGGCAGGCGATGATGGTCTTCACCGGCAGGCTGACGAACAGATAGGCGCAGCCGCCGATGGCGCCGAGGCCCACCAGCCATCCGGCGGGCGTGCGGAAGGGGCGTTTCATGTCCGGGCTGCGCCGCCGCAGGATCAGCAGGCAGGCGCCCACGGCGGTGAAGGCGATCAGCGTGCCCGCATTGGCCAGCGCCGCGATCTCGTCGATGGGCAGCAGGCCTGCGACGATGGCGACCAATAGGGCAGTGACGGCGGTGATGCGGGCGGGGGTGCCGCGCCTGGAGATTTGCGCCAGCCCTTGCGGCAGGAAGCCGTCGCGGGCCATGACCAGGAAGATGCGGCTCTGGCCGTAGAGGAAGCCCAGCAGCACGGTCGGCAGGGCGATCACCGCCGCGATGGCGACGATGCGCGCCACCTGCCCCTCGCCCATTTCGCGCAGGATCAGCGCCAGCGGCTCCGGGCTGTCGGCGAAGCGGGTGAAGGGCATCGCCCCCACCGCAGCCGCCGCTACAGCCACATAGATGAGCGTGCAGGCAAACAGCGAACCGACGATGCCGATGGCCAGGTCGCGCTCCGGATTCTTCGCCTCCTCCGCCGCCGTGGAGATGGCGTCGAAGCCGTAGAAGGCGAAGAAGATGATCGCCGCCGCCGCCATGACGCCGCGCTCCACCCCGTCCGGCCCCATCGACTTGGCGAAGCCGAAGGGCATGAAGGGTTGGAGATTCTGCGCGTCGAAGGCGGGGAGGGCGATGGCGACGAACAGGCTCAATGTCGCGATCTTGATGAGGACGAGCAGGCTGTTGAGCCGGGCGCTTTCATGCGTGCCCAGCATCAGCAGCGCGGCGACGACGGCGATGATGAAGATGGCGGGCAGGTTGACGAGGCCGCCCAGTTCCCGCCCTCTGGTCAGCAGGTCCGGGAAGCCCGCCGAGGTCAGCAGCGGCGCGGCATAGCCCGACCAGCCGACCGCCACGGTCGACACCACCAGCGAATATTCCAGGATCAGGCTCCATCCGACGATCCAGGCGATGCCCTCCCCCAGCACGGCATAGCTGTAGCTGTAGGCGCTCCCGGCGGCGGGCATCATGGTGGAAAGTTCCGCATAGGCCAGCGCGGCGCAGGCGCAGATCGCGCCCGCAATGGCGAAGGACAGCAGCACCGCCGGTCCCGCCCGGTCCGCGCCGACGCCGATCAGGGTCAATATGCCCGTGCCGACGATGGCCCCCACGCCCAGCGCCAGCAGATGCGGCCAGGACAGGGTGCGCGCCAGCCTGTGCCCTTCATGGGCGGGCATCATCGCCTCCATCGGTTTGCGGCGCGTCCAGCTCATTGCGGTCTCCCTTCCTGTGCAGGGGTTGCCGGGTTGGGGGTGGCTGGCAAGGGGAATTTTTTTCGAGCGTTCTGTAATGGGGGCTGGTGGGGGTAAGGTCTTTCCGTAAGGCTATCGTCATTCCCGCCTTCGCGGGAGCGACAAATTTGGGTGGAGAGCGGACGTTCCCCTATTCGTCACCCCGGACTTGATCCGGGGTCCCGCTGCCTTGGGCTGGGCGCG
>NZ_ATDO01000094.1:0-45506 GCF_000445085.1 Sphingobium sp. HDIP04
GGGGCCGCCGGACTCCGCCACGGCGCCGGCGCCGCCCGTGCCCGATGCCCGGACGATGGCCGAGCCGGTGATCGCGACCTGCCCGCTGCTTCCGGCGGTCATCAGCAATCCCGCTGCGCCGCCCGTTCCGGCGCCGCCATCGGCCCCGTCGGCCTGAAAGACAGGATAGCCCGCACCTCCGACGCCGCTCGCGTCGATGGCGAGCGTCGTCAGGTCCAGCGTCCCGCCGCGCGATTCGAGCAGCGCGTCGCCGCCGAAACCGGCCCCGGCGATCGCGGCTGCCGATTGCGGGCTGCTCGCCCCTTCCGCCTCGCCCCCGACGCCCTGCGCGCTGAGCGCCAATGCGCCCAAGGTGGCCGTTCCGCCGGAGATCAGGAAGCCCGCCGATCCGCCCCGCCCATTGCCGGCGCGGAACGATGTCGTGCCGCCCCCTTCGCAATCCGGGCAGTTTTCACCGGCGGCGCCCCCAAATCCATCCGCGCCTGCATCCACCAGATCGGCGGTCAGGCTGCCGCCGGACAGGATGACATTGGCCGATCCGCCCGTCCCGTTGCCGGCATCGCCGCCGTTGAAGCTTATGCCCTCGCTGGAAGGCGCGGAGGCGCCCTCCGCCGAAAGAAGCAGATTGCCGAAGCGGAGATCGCCGCTTCCTGCGGCGCCGAGGCGGCCTTCCACCGTGACGCTGCCGCCCAGCCCGTCGCCGCCGCGCCCTGCGGCATCGTCATAGGCCGTGCCGCCGCCTATGCCGTGCGCGTGCAGCGAAAGCTCGCCGAGCGCCGAGAAATCGGCATCGCTGGCATAGAGCAGGACCGATCCGCCCGTCCCGTTCGAACCGTTGGCGCCCGCACCGCCGCCGCCATCGGCATGGATGCTGCACGAACCCGTGCAATCGCCGAGCGAAAAGCTGCCGCGCCGCCCGCCCGACGCGCTGGCGAACAGCGTCACGCTGCCGCCGGTCCCTGTCCCGGCGACGCCCGGCGCATCGCCGGCAAAGCCGCTGGCGCTGACATGGAGTTCCGCCGCGCTGAAGCTGCCGCCCGCCGCGCCGATGCCGATGACGCCGCCCAGGGCGTCGGCCGTTCCCGGCGTCAGGAAAGTCGATCCCGGATAGGCGGCGAAACCATATGCATCGGCGGTGGCGAACAGATCCTCCGCGATCGCGAAGCTGCCGCCGTCATGCGCGGCGATGTTGATCCGCCCGGCCCGCAGCGCGCCGCCCGACGCGCCGCCGCCAAAGGCGCGCGCGTCGGCATAGAGCGAAACGGATGTCAGGATATTGAGGCTGCCCGTGCCCCCGACGTCGATGTCGATGCCGTTGGCGCCGGGGACGGCCGCGCCATAGCTGCCGCCCTCCGTCGCATGGCCCGGCGCGGTGCTGGTGTCGGCGAAGAAGCTCGCCCATTCATGCGTGCCGCCGGATATGGCGACGCGGATGTCGCCGCCGGTCGCATCGCCTGCCGCGCCGGTGCTGGCGATGCCGCCGGTCGCCTGCGCCGTGGCGCTAACGGCGCCGAGATCGAGGCCGCCCGCGATGACGGCGCCGGCCGCGCCGTTGAGCGCGATAGTGCCGCCAATGGCGTTGCCGCCATCGACCGGCGGCACCGAAACCTGGAAGGCCGTGCCCGCCGACGCATCGAGCGTCGTGCTGCCGAAGCTGAGGCTCCCCCCCTCGGTGCCGGAAGGGCCGGCGGCGGTCAGCGCCGACAGGGTGATCGCCCCGCCCGCGGCATCGCCGGACCTGTCGCTGCCATAGCCGGCATAGCCCACGGCATTGGCGACCACGCTGGCCGCCGCGATCGATCCGCCGGTGGCGATCAGATTGATCGTGCCGCCGCTGGCATCCCCGCCGACCAGGGGAGTCGCGCTGACGCCCGCCTCGCCATCCCCGCTGGCGTTCAGCCTCAGATTGCCGGCGACGTCTATCTGTCCGTTGGTCAGGGCCGCGCCGCTGCCGCCGAAGGCCAGCAGGTCGATGCGACCGCCCGCAGCGCCGCTTCCGGCGGTCAGGATCATGTCCTTGTCGGCGGCGATCGCGGCCGACTGGTCGGCCCTCAGGGTGATGCCGCGCTCTGCGGACAGCGCGACATTGCCCAGGAAATGCGCGGTCGCGGTTGGGCGGATGACGATGTCGCCGGTCGCAGTTCCGGTCAGGTCGTTCTGCCAGTCGCCCGATCCGATGCTGAATCCCGCCTCCGCCGTCGTCGTGGCGTTGCGCGTCGCGACCAGGTTCCCGCCGGTGTCGTGAGCGATGTCGGAACCCGCCGAGAGCACAACGGCGCTGCCGTCCGGCGTGACCGCCGTCGCGGGCGTGTACCCGACATTGCCCGACAGCAGCATGGTGAGTGCGTTGTTCTTCGGCACCGCGACCATGAACACGCGCTGCATGTCGTTGCCGTCGACCGATTCAGGGCCTGTCGTCGTGCCGCTGTGCACCACGCCGTCGGCGTCCGTGGTGCCGGCGGTGATCGCTATGTCGAACAGCCCGTTATTGATCCTGATGTCGGCCGCTTCGGCGCCCACATAGGCGGTCGATCCGTTGACGGTGACGGTGCCGCCCTGCACCACGCGGGGCGCGACCAGCGCGACATAGCTGCCGGACGAAAGCGCGTTGATCTGCGCTCCCGCAAGCAGCTCGACAGACGATGTGCTGCCCGCCGGGCCCGCGAAACGGATATTGTTCCTGTCAAGGCCGTTGCTGATGTCGATCGCGTTGGTGGTCAGCACCAGCGATCCGACGTTGAAGACGCTGTTCGCGCCCGCGATGATGCCGCCGGGCGAATAGAACCACACCGCCCCCCCGGTGATGGGCGGGTTGCCGCCGATCCGGCTCTGCACCGTGCCGTTGAACGCGATCACCCGCGATACCGGCAGTCCGTTGCCGTCCAGCGGCAGGATGCGGTTCAGCACCGTGAAGTCGCTGAACGAGCTGAACGTGACCGTGCTGCCCTGGGGCAGGAAGTCGATCGTGCCGGCGCTGGCCGGGCCGCGATCGTCGGGCGTCCAGTCGATCACCGCCTGGGCCGAGTTCAGCGAGACCGTGTCCGTGTTCGGCAATGCGCCCTGCGAGATGAAGACATCGGGACTTGTCGAATAGCTGCCCTGAAACGCCTTCTGGCCGATTGCGGCGCCGGCCCCCAGCCCGACCGCGAGCGCCACCGCGCTTGTGCGGCCCAGCAGGGTCCAGAGCGAGAATGCGCCATGCTTCCTGGTCATCAACGCCTCCACGGCAGGATTTGCGTGGTCAGGGAAAGGAGCAGCCGCGTGCCGCCCTTTTCGGTCTGGAAATCGGCCTTGCGCAGCGGCGTCGCAAGGGTCAGGTCGAGCCGGGCATGATTGTCCCAGGTCGCGCGCAGGCCGCCGCCCGCCGAATAGAGTTTCTGCGGGTCGAGCCCGACGAAATTGGCGCTGCGATGCCACATCCAAGCCGCGTCGAAGAAGACGAAGGGCTGGAGGGCGACGGCGCCCGGTTCCCGCGGCGCGATCCGCCCGTAACGCAGCTCCGCCGCGACGCCCACGCCGCTGTCGCCGGTGATGACGCCGGGATCGTAGCCGCGCCCCGCGGTATAGTTGCCCGCGCTCATCTGCTCATAGGAAAGCAGCACGTCCGGGCTGTATTGCGCCCTTGGGGCCAGGGCGAAGGTGACATTCGGCGTCGGCCGATATTCCGCCTGCGCACTGGCCCGCAGCACGAAGGCGGACGGATCGCCATCCAGCTGGCTGATCGGCGTGCGGGGAGAGGCGCAGTTGACGAAAGCCGCTCCGCAGGCGTCGCTCGCGCCCAGCCCATCGATGCCCTGACGCATTTCCAGCATGCCGCCCAGCCGCCATTTCGGCTCCATCCCCGAATAGCCGATGGTGCTGACGATGCTGTCCGGATCGACCAGTTCGCCCTCCAGCCGCAGGAACAGCACGCGCAGGCGGTCGCGCGACAGCGGCACCCGGGGCGTGGCGGCGCCGAAGCGCAGATCCTGGTTGACGATGTCCAGCCCGCCCGTCGCCAGCAGCGTATGCACCTGCCGCCGCGCCAGCGGATAGGCGAGCGCCGCAGTCGCGATCATCGTTTCGGACGACAGCGGCAAGCCGCCTATCCCCGGCTTGCTCCAGGCATAGGTGAGGTCGCCCGACAGGCGCAGCCCGTCGTTGCCTAGCGCCATGCCGTGCCCGACCTGGAGCACGGTCTGCTCGCTCGGCTGGACGGTGTTGAAGATGCTGAACAGCGTGCTGTCGCCCATCCCGGTCATGTCGTTGAACCGCACCCGCGCCAGCCCGCCGAAGCGGCCGACGGCGTTGCTGCCGTAATTCTGGACGTTGACGTCCAACTCGACGCGCTGGCGCACCACCTGCACCTCGCCCGCCACTTCGCCCGGCGCCGTCCCCGCCGGGCGCAGCGCCAGCCGCACGTCATAGCCCGGAAGGTCGCGGGCCAGCAGCAGGTGCCGTTCCGCGTCCCGCACGTTGAAGACCGGCTGGCCCTTCAACGCCTCCATATGCCCGGCGATCAGCCTTTCGCCATTGCCCGCGTCGCCGCGCACCTCTATCGCCACCAGCCGCGCCATGAAGATGTCGAAACGGACGGTGCCGCCCTTTTCGATGCGCTGGGGCGGAACCTGCACGGCCGCCAGATAGCCCATCTGCCGCAGCATGGTCGCGGCCCGGTCGCGCACTTCGCACAGGGTGGCGATGGGCACCTCGCGCCCCGCATATTCGCGCCAGCTATCCTCCAGGGCCGCGGGATCGACGACGCGCAGCCCATCGAACCGCACATCGGCGAAATCGACCTGAACGCCGGCATAGCGCGGATCGGCGAGCGGACAGGGCGCGCGCTCGATCCCGCCGACGACGGTAAGGCGGCTGGCCTGCGCTGCCGCTTCGTCTGTCAGTTGCCCGCGGGTCAGTTCCTCGCGCGTCGGCGCGCGCGGCGCGACCTGCGCCGCCGCCATGGGCGCCGTCAGCGCCAGCGCCACGGCCGCCGATCCCCCCAAAGCGGAAGCCCGCATCTGCCCCTTCTTCCCCATTAGACGTCCCCAAAGCGCCGAAGGCAGCCTTTCCCTCACGGCTGCCTCACTCCCTGTCTTCAGGCGCGGACTTTTTGTCCTTCGCCCCTTCCCCGCAACCCAGCCGCCGGTTAACAGCGCCGACGCGCCCCGACAATCAATTCCGCGCCGCTCTATCGGACAGCGTCGCCGTTTCCACCAGCAGGTCGAGCTGCGCCATGCATTGATGCGCGATCAGGCCGGATGCCACGCCGTCCAGACCCAGGGATGCGGGGTCGATCAGCGCGAACCGCACATCGGCGGCGCGCGACCCGTCGCTCAGGCGATAGGCAGCGCCCTCCCGCACGGGCGCCGCGACCGGCCAGGGGGCAACCGATTCCCCCATCCTGAAGCTCGCCGTCGCCTGCACGCCCTCGCCGCTGATCCCTATCGTCGCGGGCTTGGAGGCATCTGCGCGCCACAGCCGCACGGACGCGGGATCGGCGATGCAGAGCGTTCCGGACTGCGCGACATCCACCATCCAGAGATTGGGCCGGCGGGGCGCAGCCGGCGGCGCTTCGCCCACGCTGCCGCGCACGGCCCCGGTCCGCGCCCGGCGCACCCGCTTGGTGTCCAGCAGGGCGGAAAGCATCACGCTGTTGGCGGGCGCGGCATTGGCGGCGGCGACGTTGAAACTGCCCGGTCCCCTCAGCGTCCGGGTGCCCCTGGCGTCCAGAAGAGTCACCACATCGCCCGCCTTCAGCGCGATCGATCCGCCGTCGGCCAGCTTGCTCCCCGGCTTGTAGGTCGCTGCCGAAGGGCCGGTGGCGCGGACCACCATGGTCTCCGCCGCAGCCTGCGCCCCCAGCCCGGCAACGCATCCGGCCAATGCGCATTTCGCGGCAAATCTACCCCAGACCATAGCTTCCTCCTTCCCCGATATACTCATAACGATATAGCAGATTGGCCATGGCCGCATCATCCGGATGACGGTTAACCATCGCTTTGAGGCGTTCCCGCGCCGCGTCTTGCGCCGCGGCGTCCTCGCCATCGAAAGCGGCCAATATCCGCGCCAGTACCGCCCGCTCCTCGGCTGGAAACTCCGGCGCCGGCTCGAACAGGTCGACCGGCGTCGACCGCCCGCGCAGCCGCACCCGTCCCATCGGCCGCCACCAGTCCAGCCCGGACAGCAGCATCGCCTCCCGGCTTGCCAGCACATTGGTTTCCAGCGCCTTGTTCGCCGCCTCCAGCCGCGATGCGGTGTTCATGCTGTCGCCAAGCGCGGTATATTGGATGCGCCCCTCCCCCCCGAAATTGCCGACGATCGCCTCCCCATGATGCAGCCCGACGCGTGTCCGCCCGATCAGCGGCACGCCGGGCGGCAGGTCGCGGCGGAACGCCTCCCCCGCCTGCCACATCGCCTGGGCGGCGAGCGCGGCGTTGCGCCCGTCGTCGGGCCGCGCGATGGGCGCGCCCCAGAAGGCGACCACAGCATCCCCCACGAACTTGTCGATGGTGCCGCCATGGGCCAGCACCACGTCGCTCAGCATGTCGAGATAGCGGTTCAGCAATTGGGCGACCATTTCCGGCGCGATGGCGTGGCTGAGCTTGGTGAAGCCCTCCAGGTCGGTGAACAGGGTGAAGATCTGCCGCTTTTCGCCATGCAGCGCCAGCTTCTCCGGCTCGGCCAATATCTGCGCGGCGATGTCGCGGGGCAGATATTTGCCCAGCGCCGCCTGCGCGAAGCGCCGCTGCTGCGAGGTCACGGCCCGCGCCGCCACGCCGATGGCGGTGAAGGCCAGCACCCAGCCCAGCACCCAGCCGACGGCGGGCAGTCCCTTGGTGTCCCACCCCCGCGCCTGCAACCACAGCGGCACGCCCGCAATCGCCCCCGCCTGAACGGCCAGCGCGGGCAGCAGGGCGAACCAGCGCAACTCCGCCAGGCTCGTGAGCCCCGCCGCGCCCACGACCAGCAGGGCGGCCAGCCAGCGCCACCCCTCCGGCACCGCGGCCAGGCGCGCGCCATCCAGCAATTGCGCCAGCATCGTCGCATGCACTTCCAGCCCGATCATGGTCGATCGCGCCTGCCGTCCCGACAGGGGCGTCTCGAACTGGTCGATGTCGACGATGTCGCCGCCGATCAGCACATGCCGCCCGCGCACCATGGCGGCGAGCGCCGGGGCCATGGCGGGATCGGCCAGCGTGTCGATCTGAAGGCTGGGGATTACCGGCTCCTCCGATCCATCCGCCTGGCGGACCGGCAGCCGGAAGCGGATCGCGCCGCGATAGTCGCGAAAGGAGGGCGAAGGCTGCATCGCCAGCGTCAGCAGGGGCGGCTGCCCCGGCGTCGGAACGGGCCAGCTTCGGGCCACATTGTCCGAATCGGTTTCCAGCCGGATGCTCGCCGGGCGCACTTTTTCGGTCCGCGCCGCCCGGATGAAGCGATCCAGGAATTGCTGCTGTTCGAAGATGATCTGTTCCTGATTATCGCCCAGATTGGCATAGCCGAGCCAGACCGGCGTGCGCATTGCCCGCAGGACGGAGAGCAGTTCGCCATCCTCGTCCTGCGGCTGGTCGAACAGGATGTCGATGCCGATCGACTTCGCCCCCATGGCGTCGATGTTGCGCAGCGCCCGCGCCAGCAGCCCCCGGTCCAGCGGCGACCGCTTGCGCGTGGCGATCAACGTCTGGTCGTCATAGACCAGCATCAGGATGCGCTGGTCCTGCGCCACGCGGGGCGCGAAGCTGGCGGCTCGCCAGTCGTAAACGCCCCTTTCCGCGTCTGCCGTCGGTATTTCCCGCGCCGTCCCCCTGCCCAGGGGCCTGTTCCAGTCCCATCCCGCGAGGAACAGCGCCAGCAGCAGCAGCGCGCCGGTCGCGGCCAGCCGCCAGCGGCCCGTGTCCCGCACCAGTCGCGCGCCGCGGCGCATCAGGCCCCGCGTCGGCACGGCGGTCAGCGACGCGCGATCAACGGACGCGCGCCATCGCCGATGATCGCGAAGCCGGACCAGTAGAAGGGATGCGACGTCTCCGCATCGTCCATCAGCCTGGCCTGCGCCGCCCGCAGCGCTTCGGCCATGGGCTGGTCCGCCGGGGTCGCGAACAGGCCGCCCATCAGCCTTTCGGTGGCGCGATAATCCTCTGGCGCGGGCCAGTGGCTGGCGATGACGGCGCGGCTTCCCGCGCCGATGAAGGCGCGCACCAGCCCGTCCAGCGCCCCGCCACCGCCCGAAAGCCCGGCCGCACGCGTCGTTTCCGCGCCCGCCGCGCCCGCCGTGTCGCAGGCGGACAGCACGACCAGGTCGGCATTCAGCCGCAGGTCGAAAATCTCGCTGAACTGCAACAGGCCGTCCGATTTCCGGTCGGGCGCGAAGCTGGTGAGCAGAGCGGGCCGCGCCGGGCATCCGGGGTGGGGCGGCGTCACCAGCCCATGGGTCGCGAAGTGCAGGATGCGGAAACGGTCGAGATCGCCCCGCGCCATCACCGCCTCGTCGGTGAAGGCCGCGCCGGTGATCAGTTCGTTGCCCTGTCCGCCGATGGCCTGCGCCGCCTCCCGCAATTCGGTCGCCGGGATCGGACGATTCCATTGCAAAGGCGACCAGCCGCAATCGTCCGCCGCTCCGCTGGTCAGGCCGCCCCGGCTGGAGGCCGCCAGCATCGGCCCGGCAAGCGGCGCATTGCCGCCGAAGCCGATATAGCTCTGCGCCGCACTGGATGGCGCCGCCGCCCGCGCATCGCGGAAGGCGCGGGCCGACAGGGCCGTGCTGACAGCATGGTCGCGGCCCAGCCAGTCGATGCCGCGGAAATCGAACTCGTCTCCCCCCTGCGCCACCCGCGCCTCATAGGCATCGACGCCAGCCTGTCCGGCGACCAGCAGGTTGACCGGCAGTTGCAGCATCGCCCCGTCCGGTTCGAAGATCAGGTGCCGCGCCGCCGCCAGCCGTTGCTCCACCGGCCCGAACAGGTCGAGATAGAGGCTGCGCGCCGCCGGCACGTCCAGCGCGTAGGTGGTCTGAACGCCGTTCACGTCGATCGAGATCGTCTCGCGCAGCGCCGCCACCTTGCGCGCCACTTCGGTCGCGCTGGCCGCCAGCCGGTATCCGGTCGCGCCCGCGCCGTCGATCCACAGCGCGTAGAGCGCGTCGCCCAGTTGCGCCAGCTTGTAATAGCCCTCGCCGGGCTTCAGCGTCGCCTGCATTTCGGCCAGCGTAAGCCCCTGGGGGCTGAGGGCGCGATATTGAGGATAGGCCGCCAGCGCCGCCAGCGTATGGGCCTGGTCGGCGGCGAGTTGGTCGATGTCGGCCTGGGCCTGAACGACGTCGGGCAACAGCGCCTCGCGCCCCTGCGCCGCCTGCCGCAACTGGGCGAGCGCGATCCGCCCCCGCTCTATGTCGCGCGAGAGGGAAACCGACTGCCGGAACAGCCGCGCCGCCTCGCCATCCCCGGCGGACAGTTCGCGGCTCAACTGTTCCAGCGTATCGGCGGCGCCCGGCCGCAGCAGCGTCTGCGACGCTGCGAACAGGTCGGCGGTCAGTTCCGGCCGCGTGAGAATCTCCCGCGCCAACAGGTTGAAATAGGGCTGGAGCTGGTTCGCCATGCCGGTCAGCGTGGCGCGGTTCTCCATGGTGGAGGCGATGATGCCGCGATAGATTTTCAGCGCATCCTCATTGCGGCCCCGGCGGATCAGGAAGGCGCCCAGCCGCGCCCGCGCGCCGTTCAGCGCCACCGTTTCGGGATATTGCGCGCCCAGCAGGGCCAGTGCCTGGTTCAACTGGCGCTCGGCCTGCCCATAATCTGCCTGGGCCTCATGGGTCAGGGCGATCTCGCCCAGCAGCTGGGCGCGCAGGCGGGTGATGGACGTGACCCGCCCGTCCCGGATCGCGACGGCGCTTGCCAGCGCTTTCGTCAGCACCTCCCGCGCCGGGCCCGGCTGGCCCGACAGGCGCAGGATGGTGCCGCGCAACTGCTGCGCCTGCGCGTCCAGGATCGCGGAGCGCTCGACCGGAGTCAGCATATTGTCCTGCCGCACGCCCAGGGCGCGGGCCTGCGCCGCACCACTGCTCATTTCGGCGGCCACCTCCGGCGGTAGGGAAACCGCGCCGTCTCCCCCGGCGGACGCCGTCGCGCCGCTCGTCAGGGGGCGATCCAGTATCGCCAGCGCGCCGGCGCTATCCTGCCGGTTGATATGATGCATAGCCTCGAAATTGCGGCGCAGGCGGACTTGCACCGCATCGGCGGTCACGATCCGGCGCGCTTCAGCGAAGGCGGCCTCGGCCTGGTCGAACAGCCCCAGATTGGACAGTTGCAGGCCGCGATTGACCAGATATTCATGCGCCCGGTTCGCCCGTTCCGCAGGGGTCAGCTTCGCCGCATCCGGATCGCGGGCCAGCCGGTCGGTCAGGCTGTCGAAAAACTCCGCCGCTTCGGCATAATTGCCCGAAGCGTTGCGCCGATAGCCCTCCGCCAGCACAGTCTGCGGGTCCAGCGTCGCCGCCTGCAGTCGGGCATAACCCGCGTCGTTCGTCCCTACCGTCGCGATGTCGACCCGGCCCGGCACGATCCGCCCGGCCATGACGGAGCGCAGCCCCAGGTCGAGCGCGCTTGCATAGGCGGCATAGCCCTGCGCTACATAGATCGTCTTGCCGCGTTCGACGGCCAATATGCGATAGGCGCCGACCGCGCCCGCGCAGTTGCGCATGAGCGCCGAGCCTATGCCGGGCAAGGTGACCCCGCCGGGCGCATTGCATTCGACCGCCTCCCTGCGCGAAGCCGCAAGCCGATCCTGCAATGCCCCGTCATCCGTGACCGCACCGCGCCGCAGCGCATAGATCTGGCCGACGGGGCGCGCGGCATCCCGGCACACCAGCGTCCATGCGCGATCGAACATCGTTCGCGTCGCGGGGTCGCCGGTCGCGCTCTGCGCCTGGCATAGAGCGCCGCCCTCGCTGCCGATGCGGAAACTGTCCCTCAGCAGCGGACGGTCCCCCGTCGCCTGGGCGTGCGCTGCCACGGACAGAGTCAAGGCGGCCCATCCCGCAGGCCCGCGAACCAACTTCCCCAAAACGCTCAAGCCCTATCCCCCAAACCCTGCCGGATATGTCCGTGCAAAGCCCCCTTTTGCATGATCGGGCCGTCATAACGCCCCCCGACGCCGCGCCGCAAGGCGAAACGCGCCGGGCAGGGGCATGTTCGCCCGCCTCCTGTCCAGGAGCAAACCAGAAAAGTGACAGTTGGGCCCTTGTTTTTGGGCGATACAGGCGGCCGATCCGCCGCTATGGTCGCCAGTGATCAAGCGAGTTGCAGCGCCGATCATAGAAGAATGGAAGACGTCATGCTGAACATGCCCTGGGACCAGCCCGCCACCATGATCGACCTGGACGGCAAGGCGCCGATCATCGGCACGATCCGCGATTGCGCCCAGCATTTCGCGATCTTCAAGCCCCATGCGAAGGAACAGGCGCGCATCCTGTTGACCCAGCCGGTCCATCGCGAAGGTCGCAAGACGCGAACCTGGGTGCTGGAGCCGTGGGAGATCGAAAAGCTGGTCGAACGGCTGAGGGCGGAGGTGCATTGAAATAGGATCGTCGTCCCCGGCGCTGCGAGTCCTGCGCCTCCAGCGCCTCGCCGGGAGCGGCGCGTTGGCCCTGCCCGACGGAAGAAGTCGTCATTGCTCCTCTTCCCATTTGCTCGCCCAGCCTCTATGCACGCCCATGAAGGCCGGTTTCGGCTGGCCTTCATGATCGCGCCGGTGCCCCTTCAGGGGGCTTAATAGGGAATGCGGTGATGAATCCGCGGCTGTCCCTGCAACTGTAAGCGGCGAGCGAGACGCATAGCGATCCTCCGCACATGCGGCAGGATCAGCCACTGGGCCGGACGCTAAGTCATGCGAGGCCTGGGAAGGCCATGCGCCAAGCCGTGACCCGCGAGCCAGGAAACCTGCCTGCGTCTGGTCGCTCTTGCCATGGTCCAGGGGATGGCCGCGGCACGGTCCTCCGTCTGAGCGACGCTTCACGCAGCGGGAGCTGCTGTCCGCATGCCGGGCGCAAGAGCGTCCGTCCGGCATGCAGGCGGCTTCCGTCCGGTTCGCAGACGCCGACGGGGATCGTCCCTATGACCATATCGTCCCATGCGCCGTCCGGCCGCCTGCGCCGCCGCGCCGCCGGCATGTTCGCCGGGCTCCTCGCCGCCAATCTGGCCGCCTGGATCGCGGCCTTCGCCATTTTCGCCGGCGACCCCGTCATGCTGGGCACGGCGCTGCTGGCCTGGAGCCTGGGCCTTCGCCATGCCGTCGACGCCGATCACATCGCCGCCATCGACAATGCGACCCGCAAGCTGATGCAGGATGGCCAGCGGCCCCTTGCCGTCGGCTTCTGGTTCGCCATCGGCCATAGCGGCATCGTCCTGATCGCCGCTGTCCTCATCGCCTTCGCCGCCAATGCGCTGAGCCGGGTGGAGGCCGCTGGAGCCATTGGCGGCACCATTGCGACGATCGTGTCGGCAACCTTCCTCTTCGCCATCGCGGCGATGAACCTGATCATCCTGCGATCAGTGCTCAAGACCTTCAACCATGTTCGAAGGGGCGGCGCCTATGTCGATGAAGACATGGACATGCTGCTCGGCAGCCGGGGTCTTCTGTCGCGCCTCTTCCGGCCGCTTTTCCGGCTGGTGACGCGAAGCTGGCACATGGCGCCGCTCGGCTTTCTCTTCGGCCTGGGCTTCGACACCGCGACGGAGGTCGCCATTCTGGGCCTGTCCGCCGGCCAGGCGGCCAGCGGCCTTTCCATCGCGACCGTCCTCATCTTCCCCCTGCTCTTTGCGGCGGGCATGGCGTTGATCGACACGGCGGACGGCGCGCTGATGATGGGCGCCTATCGATGGGCGTTCGTGAAGCCGATCCGCAAGCTCTACTACAACATCACCATCACGCTGGCGTCGGCGCTGGTCGCGCTGCTCATCGGCGGGATCGAGGCGGCGGCGCTGCTGGGCGACAGGCTCGGCCTCCGCGGCGGCGCATGGACCCTGGCCGCCGACCTTGGCGATCATTTCAACAGCCTGGGCTTCGTCATCATCGGCCTGTTCGCCGCCTGCTGGCTGCTGAGCTGGGCCATCTACCGCTGGAGAGGTTTCGACGAGATCGAGGTCGCCTCCATCGCCGGCCACCAAGCACAGGGAAATCCCGCGTGAAGAAGATCCCCGCCACCGTCATCACCGGCTTTCTGGGCGCCGGCAAGACCACGCTGATCCGTCACCTCATCGAACATGCGGGCGGTCGTCGCCTCGCCCTCATCATCAACGAATTCGGCGATGTCGGCGTCGACGGCGCGCTGGTGCAGGGCTGCGACGACGAAGCCTGCCCGGACGAGGACATCATCGAACTGGCCAATGGCTGCATCTGCTGCACCGTGGCCGACGATTTCCTGCCGACCATGCAGAAGCTGCTCGACCGGCCTACCCCGCCCGATCACATCATCATCGAAACCAGCGGCCTTGCCCTGCCCAAGCCGCTGGTCAAGGCGTTCCAATGGCCCGACATCCGGACGCGGTCGACGGTCGACGGCGTGATCGCCCTGATCGACGCCGATGCGCTGGCGGCGGGCCGCTTCGCCCATGACGAGGCGGCGCTCGCCGCCGCCCGCGCGGCCGACCCGACGCTGGATCATGACAGCCCCATCGAGGAACTGTTCGAGGACCAGCTTGCCTGCGCCGACCTTGTCCTGCTCAACAAGACCGATCTCGTCGCGGCGGACCGGCTGGCTGCGCTGGAGCAGGGACTGGCCCGGGAAATCCGCGCCGGCGTGCGCATCCTCCGCACGGCGAGGGGAGAGATCGATCCGGTGATACTGCTGGGCCTGGACGCCGGGGCGGAGGACCGGATCGATGACCGCCCCTCGCACCATGACGGGGAGGAGGAGCATGACCATGACGATTTCGAGAGCTTCATCGTCGACCTGGGCGAACTGGCCGGTCCGGAACCGCTGCTGGCGGCGCTTGCGCGGAGCATCGCCGCGCACGACATTCTGAGGGTCAAGGGCTTCCTTGCCATTGAAGGGCGCCCGGCCCGTCTCGTGCTGCAAGCCGTCGGCCCCCGCATCCAGCATCATTATGACCGGCACTGGCAGGCCGGCGAGCCGCGCACGTCCCGTCTGGTGGTGATCGGCCAGAGCGGCATGGACCGCGCCGCCATAGAAGCCGCACTCGGCGCGCGGATGGCTGCCGCCTGATGCATCTGCTGACCGCCACGCCCGGCGCCGTTTCCAACGGCGAGGAGGCCATCGACCTCGGCCAGTCGCCGGGCGATATCGTGCTGCTGACCGTGGCGGACAGCGAACTCGCCTGTTTCGCGAGGGCCGCCCATGTCCTGGCGCAGGAACTGGGCGGGGCGGCGCCCGAAATCCGCCTCGCCAACCTCCTCCAGCTCAAACACCCCTATTCGGTCGATCTCTATGTCGAGAAGGTCGTCGCCCACGCTAAATTCGTCTGCGTCGTCCTGCTGGGCGGCAAGAGCTATTGGCCCTATGGCATTGAAGAAATTGCGAATATCGCCCGGGAAAGGGGCATAGCCTTCGCGGCGATCGCCGATGGGCGAGAGGACGATCCAGAACTCTCCGCCGCGTCCACCGTCGCGGCGGAGAGCTGCGACCTCCTGCGCGACTATCTGCGGCAGGGCGGCATAGCCAACGCCGTCGCCTTCCTGCGCAACGCAGCCCGCCTTGCCGGCTTCGACGCGGGCGTTCCCGATGCGCCGGTTCCGGTGGCCGACGCCGGCCTTTATTTGCCCGGCAGCGATCGACCCACGCTGGATCAGGTCAGGAACAGGTGGAAGGCGGGGCAGCCGACCGCTCTCTTCCTCTTCTACCGCGCCCTGATGATCGCTGGCACGCTGGACGCCGTGGACGGCATGATCGCAGGACTAGAGGGGGCGGGCCTCAACGTCCTTCCCGTCCATGTGCGCGCCTTGCGCGAACCCTTCGCCCGTGATTTCCTGCAAGGGCTGATGGCGCAAGCGCCGCCGGACGTCATCCTCAACGCCACCGCCTTCGCCGCCAGCGCGCCGGGCGAGCCGCGCACGCCCTCCATCCTCGAACAGGCGGACTGCGCGATCCTCCAGACGATCTTCGCCAGCGTGGACCAGGGCGCCTGGGAATCCAGCGCCCGCGGGCTTGGCCCTCGCGACCTCGCCATGCATGTCGCGCTGCCCGAAGTGGACGGCCGCCTCTTCACCCGTGCAGTCGCCTTCAAGGCCGCAGCGCGGTTCGACGAGCGCACGCAATGCGGCATCGTCGTGCCCCAGGTTCTGCAAGATCGTGTCAGCTTCGTATCCCAACTGGCTGCCAACTGGTCGAAACTGCGAACCACGCCAGTGGACGAACGGCGGGTCGCCCTGATCCTGGCCAACTATCCCAACAGAAATGGCCGCATCGGCAACGGCGTCGGCCTCGACACGCCCGCCAGTGCCGCCGCCATTCTGAAGGCCCTGTCGGAAGCGGGCTACAGGACCGGCGAAGCCCCTGCTGACGGCGCCGCGCTCATGCAGCGCATGACGGGCGGCATCACCAACGCCGCCCCGGACGGTCCTGGCGAAGTCGCCCTGCCGCTCCAGGCCTATGACGCGACCTTCGCCACCCTGCCCGAAGGGGTCCGCCAAGCCGTCCGGTCCCGCTGGGGCGCGCCCGAGGCCGATCCCTTCTTCCGCGACGGGGCATTCCGCCTGCCGGTGCATCGCTTCGGCCATATCGCGCTCGCCGTCCAGCCTTCGCGGGGCTATCATGTCGATCCCAGGAGCAGCTATCACGACCCGGCGCTGCCGCCGCCCCATGCCTATCTTGCCTTCCATATCTGGCTGGCCGGCGTTTTCGGCGCCGATGCCGTCGTCCATGTGGGCAAGCACGGCAATCTGGAATGGCTGCCGGGCAAGGCGATCGGGCTGTCGGAAAACTGCTTTCCCGAAATCTGCGCCGGGCCGATCCCGCAAATCTATCCCTTCATCGTCAACGACCCCGGCGAAGGCACCCAGGCGAAGCGCCGCATCGGCGCCTGCATCGTCGATCATCTGACGCCCCCGCTGACCCGCGCGGAAACCTATGGCCCGCTGAAAGAATTGGAGGCGCTGGTCGACGAATATTATCTGGCCGCCGGCATGGACCCGCGCC
The DNA here is from genome assembly GCF_000445085.1 of Sphingobium sp. HDIP04. Classification (NCBI taxonomy): domain Bacteria; kingdom Pseudomonadati; phylum Pseudomonadota; class Alphaproteobacteria; order Sphingomonadales; family Sphingobiaceae; genus Sphingobium; species Sphingobium sp. HDIP04. The sequence continues at coordinate 16,124 of NZ_ATDO01000094.1, forward strand.
GGCTGGAAACGCTGCGCAAGGACATTCTCGCCCTTGCCGCCTCGCAAGGGTTGGACAAGGATGCAGGGGTGCAGGGAGGCGGAGACGATGCCTTGGCGGCGATCGACAACTATCTGTGCGACCTTAAGGAAATGCAGATACGCGACGGGCTGCATGTCTTCACCCGCAGCCCGGAGGGCGCTCTCCGCCGCAACCTGCTGATCGCCCTTGCCCGCTGCCCCAGAGGGTTGGACGAAGGCCGCCAATCACTGTTGCGCGCCTTGGCGGATGATCTTGAGTTGGGCTTCGATCCGCTCGACTGCATCATGGGGACGCCGTGGACCGGCCGTCGACCGGAAGCGCTCCGGCACGTCACCTCTGCCCCCTGGCGTACCACCGGGGATACGGTGGAACGGCTCGAACTCTACGCCATTGAACTGATGGACCGTCATTCCCGCGAAAGCGGGAACCCATCTCCCATAAGCAGCCCCAAGCGGAACATTCAGGAGATGGATCCCCGCCTTCGCGGGGACGACGACTGGGCATTACAAAGAACCGCAGCGGTTCTCACCGTGATCGAGCAAGATCTCGCCCCCCGCGTCGACGCCTGCGGGAAAGCTGAAAAAACCGCGCTCCTGAAAGCCCTCGACGGTCGTTTCGTCCCTCCCGGCCCATCCGGAGCGCCGACCAGGGGCCGCCCGGACGTCCTTCCCACCGGCCGCAATTTCTATTCGGTCGACACCCGCGCCGTACCCACCGTCGCCGCCTGGAATCTCGGCCAGCGCTCCGCCGACCTCATCGTGCAGGACTATCTCCAGCGGGAGGGCGACTATCCCCGCGCCATCGCCCTGTCCGCCTGGGGCACCGCCAATATGCGCACCGGCGGCGACGACATCGCGCAGGCGCTGGCCCTGATGGGCGTCCGCCCGCGCTGGGATTGGGCTTCGGGCCGCGTCATCGGTTTCGAGGTCATGAAGATCGCTGAACTGGGCCGTCCCCGCGTCGACGTGACCTTCCGCGTCTCCGGCTTCTTCCGGGACGCCTTCCCGGAACAGATCGACCTGATCGACAGCGCCGCCCGCGCCGTCATGGCGCTGGACGAGCCGGAAGAGGACAACCCCGCCGCCGCCCGCCACCGCGCTGAAACCGCCGCGTTGATCGCGGAGGGCATCTCCGAAAAAGCCGCCCATCGCCGCGCCGGCAGCCGCGTCTTCGGCTCGAAGCCCGGAGCCTATGGCGCGGGCCTCCAGGCGATGATCGACGAGAAGATCTGGCACGACCGCGCCGACCTGGCGAACGTCTATCTCGACTGGGGCGGCCATGCCTATGGCGGCGGCGTGGAGGGCGATGCCGAACGCAACCTCTTCGCGAAGCGCCTGACCCAGGCCGACGCCCTGATCCAGAACCAGGACAATCGCGAGCACGACCTGCTCGACAGCGATGATTATTATCAGTTCGAAGGGGGCTTGGCCGCGGCGGTCGAGCATCTCTCCGGCAGGAGGCCGCTCAGCTATCATAACGACCACAGCCGCCCGGATCGCCCCGTCGTCCGCACGCTGGAGGATGAGATCGGCCGCATCGTCCGCGCCCGCGTCACCAACCCCAAATGGATCGCGGGCATGATGCGTCACGGCTACAAGGGCGCGTTCGAGATCGCGGCCTCCGTCGACTATCTCTTCGCCTTCGCCGCCACGACCCATGCGGTGAAGGATCATCATTTCGACGCCGTCCACGCCGCTTTCATAGAGGATGAGGCGGTCCGCGCCTTCATGGCGGAGGCCAATCCGGCAGCCCTGCGGGAGACCGCCGCGCGCCTCCGCGAAGCGCTGGACCGCGCCCTTTGGAAACCCCGGTCGAACAGCGCCGCCATGCTTCTCTCCCAACTCAAGGATGCCCCGCAATGATCGAGCGCACGCCCGAACAACATGCCGAAAAAATGAAGAAGAAACAGGCCGCCCATGACAGGATCATGGCGACCAAGACGCAGGAAAAAGGCCTGCTGATCGTCCACACCGGCAAGGGCAAGGGCAAGACGACCGCCGCGCTCGGCATGGTGGTCCGCGCCATCGGCCATGGCCGGAAGGTGGGCGTCGTCCAGTTCGTGAAGGGCGCGATGACCACCGGAGAAAAACGGGTGTTCGATGCGTTTCCGGACAATGTCGAATTCAAGCCCATGGGCGAAGGCTTCACCTGGAACACGCAGGACCGGACGCGGGACATTGCCCTTGCACGCGAAGCATGGGATGAGGTGAAACGCATGATCGCCGATCCGGCCTATGACATGGTCCTTGCCGATGAACTCAACATCGTATTGCGCTACGACTATCTTCCGGTCGAAGAGGTGTTGGAGGCCGTGACCGCCAGGGGCGAAATGAAGCATGTCATCGTCACCGGCCGCAACGCGCCCGACGCGCTGATGGAGGCGGCCGATCTCGTCACTGAAATGACCCTCCTCAAACATCCCTTCCGCAGCGGCGTGAAGGCCCAGCCGGGAATCGAATTCTGACACGCACCGCCTTCGACATCGCCGCCTTCGAGGAACTGGTCCACCTGCGCCGCGACGTGCGCCATTTCCTGACCGATCCGCTGGAGGAGAGCGAGGTCGAACGGCTCCTCGCCCTCGCTCACAGCGCGCCGTCGGTCGGGCTGTCGCAGCCCTGGCGTTTCGTCCGCGTCGAAACGCCCGCCCTGCGCGAGCGTCTTGCCGTCCATGTCGACGCCCAGGTCGCCAAGGCGGGCAAGATGTACGAAGGGGAGGAGGACAGGCTCTACCGCAGCCTGAAATTGCACGGCCTGCGCGAAGCGCCGGTGCTGTTCGCCGTCTATTGCGACGAAGGCACGGAAACCGGCCACAGGCTGGGCGCGATCACCATGCCGGAGGCGCGCCGCTATAGCTGCGTGATGGCGATCCACACGCTCTGGCTCGCCGCCCGGACTCGCGGCATCGGCATGGGGTGGGTGTCGATACTGGACCGTGCGACGGTGGACGCGATGCTCGCCATTCCGGAAAACTGGCGATGCCTTGGCCTGCTGTGCCTGGGCTATCCAGTCAGCGAGGAGGCGACGCCGGAACTGGAAAGGCGCGGCTGGGAACATCGGACGGACTGGCATTCGACGATAGTGACTCGCTGACAATTCCCCTCCCGCATGCGGGGGATTGAAGGCCTCTTCCCTTTCCCTTCCTCTCCGCCTATGAGCAGCCTTGGAACGGGCCATGCCCGCTCCATCGATCGCGTCGGTGCCCCGCAAGGGGCTTAAATGGGAACGCGGTGCGGGAGGATGCTCCCTAATCCGCGGCTGTCCCTGCAACTGTGAGCGGCGAGCAAGGCAAGGACGGCCTCCCGAGCGGGCGGCCAGCCACTGGAGCGATCCGGGAAGGCCCCTGCCGAAGCTGTGACCCGCAAGCCAGGAGACCTGCCGAACGCAAGGGTCGCTCTAGCCATGGTCCAGGGGATGGTCACGGCTCGGTTCTCCGCACGGGCGACGAATGCGGCTGGGGGAAGCATCCTCCGGTCGTCGTTGCGATGTGGGAGGTGAAGTCCGTTGCCAGACGCGCACAGCGCATCGTCCGCCGCCATTCGCGGCTGGTGTCCGACGGCATGGCGCCCGATGATGGCGGGCGACGGGCTGCTGGTGCGGGTCCGTCCCCCGCAGGGCCGCCTCGCCCTCCCGCAGGCCTTCGCCCTTGCCGAAGCCGCCCGCCTTCACGGCAACGGCCTGATCGACCTCACCAACCGGGCCGCGCTTCAGCTTCGCGGCGTGACGGAGCAAAGCCACGGCCCGCTGCTCCGGCAGCTCGTCGCCCTTGGCCTCGCCGATGCCGATCCGGCCCGCGAAGCGCGTCGCAATTTCCTGCTCGCGCCGGATTCAACGCCCGGCGACGACAGCGAAAGCATCGCGCTCCGCCTGATCGCCCATCTCGACGACCTGCCCCAGCTTCCCTCCAAGATCGGGATCGCCATCGACGCGGGGCCTGCCCCCTGCCTCGCGGGGGTTCCCGCTGACTTTCGCTTCGAACGAAGCCAGGCGGGCGCGCTGCTGTTGCGGGTGGAGGGACGCCCCATGGGCTCGCCCACCAGCGTCGAAACGGCGGCGAGCGACCTGATCGCGCTTGCCCGCTGGTTCCTTGCCACGGGCGGCGCGGCATCGGGCCGCGCAGCCAGGCATGGCGCGCCGCTGCCGATGGCCGCTGAAATGGCGCCCGCGCCTTCCCGCGCACTTTCCCACGTGCTGGCCAGCGCATCCGGGCCGTTCCACGCCGTCCCCTTCGGCCAGATTGACGCCGACGGCCTCATCGCGCTGACGCGAAAACGGAACGTCGCCGCCCTGCGCCTGACGCCATGGCGCGGCCTGATCCTGGAAGGCGGCGCGCAACGCGCCGGTCACGCCCCCCCGGACGGCCTGCTGCGCGTCGATGCCTGCCCCGGCGCGCCCGCATGCCCGCAGGCAAGCGTCGAGACCCGCGGCCTCGCTTCCCGGCTCGCGCCCCTTGTCGAAGGGTCGCTGCATGTTTCGGGCTGCGCCAAGGGCTGCGCCCGCCAGGGAACCGCCAAGCTGGTCCTTACCGGCCGGCAGGGCCGCTTCGACCTGTCGCGCAACGCCCGCGCCGGATCGCCGCCGGAAAAGACCGGCCTCACCGCCCGACAAATCCTCGCCCTTTTCGGAAGGCCCTGATGCCCCATAGCTACGAAACCGACGGAGCCGCCATCTACCGGCAGTCCTTCCGCACCATCCGCGCCGAAGCCGACCTTGCCCGTTTCTCGACCGAGGAGGAACGAATCGCCGTCCGCATGATCCATGCGGCGGGACTGGTCGGACTTGCTTCCCATATCCGCTTTTCCCCCTCCTTCGCCCTCGCCGCCATCGCCGCGCTTCGGGCGGGCGCGCCGATCCTCTGCGACGCGCGCATGGTGTCGGAGGGCATAAGCCTGAAGCGCCTGCCCGCCGCCAATCCGATCCTCTGCACGCTGAACGATCCGCAGGTGCCCGCGCTGGCGGCGCGCATGTCCAACACCCGGTCCGCCGCCGCGCTCGAACTCTGGCGGCCGCATCTGGGGGGTTCGCTGGTGGCGATCGGCAATGCGCCGACGGCCCTCTTCCACCTGCTCGACATGCTGGAAGATCCGGCCTGTCCCCGTCCCGCCGCGATCATCGGCTGTCCGGTCGGCTTCATCGGCGCGGCGGAATCGAAGCAGGCGCTCTGGCAGAGCCAGCCCGTCCCCTGCTGCATCGTGGAGGGCCGCCTGGGCGGCAGCGCCATCACGGTCGCGGCGGTCAATGCGATAGCGAGTCCAGCGGAATGATGGGCGGGACCATCCATGGCGTGGGCCTGGGACCGGGCGCGCGGGATCTGATGAGCGTCCGGGCCGACCGGCTGATCCGCGACGCCCGGCACATCGCCTATTTCCGCAAGAAGGGGAGGCCGGGTCATGCCCGCGGTATCGTGGAGGGCATGTTGCATCCCGATGCCGTCGAATTCGCGATGGAATATCCGGTTACGACGGAAATCCCGCTGTCCGATCCGCGCTACAACGATCTGCTTTCAGCCTTCTATGCCGATTGCGCCGCGCATCTGGACGGGCTTTCCGCAGGAGGAGAGGATGTGGTGGTCCTCTGCGAAGGCGATCCCTTCTTCTACGGCAGCTTCATGCACCTGCACAGCCGCCTCGCCGGGCCGGTGAAGATCGTCCCCGGCATCACCGGCATGTCCGGCGCCTGGACCGCCAGCGGCGCGCCGATCGGTTGGGGCGACGATGTGCTGACGGTGCTGATGGCGACCCTTCCGGAAGAGGAACTGGTCCGCCGCATCCATGACAGCCATGCCCTGGTCGTCATGAAGATCGGCCGCAACCTTCCCAAGCTGCGCCGCGCCGTCGAAGCGGCAGGCAAGCAGGACAGCGCCTGGCTGGTCGAATATGCGACCATGGCGGATCAGCGCATCGTCCCGCTGGCGCAGGCGACCGGCGTCGCCCCCTATTTCTCTATCCTGCTGGTCCACGGGCAGGGCCGCCGCCCATGACCGGCTGGGTCGCGGCAGCCGGTCTGGGCCCAGGGGCGGATGCGCTCATCACGCCGGAGGTGTCGGATGCGCTGGCGCAGGCGACCGACGTCATCGGATATATCCCCTATGTCGCGCGGGTGGCGCAAAGGCCCGGCCTCACGCTCCACGCGTCGGACAATCGCGTCGAACTGGACCGCGCCGTCCATGCCCTGACCCTCGCCGCCCAGGGCAAGCGGGTGGCGATCGTTTCCTCCGGCGATCCGGGCGTCTTCGCCATGGCCTCCGCCCTGTTCGAGGCACTGGAGGCAGGGCCGGAGGGTTGGCGCGACCTCGACATCCGCGTCCTGCCCGGCATCACCGCCATGCTCGCCGCCGCAGCGCGGGCGGGCGCGCCGCTCGGCCATGATTTCTGCGCCATCAACCTGTCCGACAATCTGAAGCCCTGGCCGCTGATCGAGCGCCGCCTGCGCCTCGCGGCGCAGGCCGATTTCGCCATGGCCTTCTACAATCCGCGTTCCCGCTCGCGGCCGGAGGGTTTCGGGCGCGCGCTGGCCATCCTGCGCGAGGAATGCGGCGAGGACCGGCTCATCCTCTTCGCCCGCGCCGTCTCCACGCCGGAGGAAATGTTGCGCGTCGTGCCGTTGAGCCGGGCCACGCCGGACATGGCCGACATGCGCACCATGGTGATCGTCGGTTCCAGCCGCACCCGGCTGATCGATCGCTCCGGCCCGCCGATCCTCTATACGCCCCGTTCCGCCGCATGACCCAGCCATTGCAGCACCCCGGCGACCTCATGCGTCACCAGCGCGGCCGGGCAGGCCGGACGCCCGATCATCACGACCGGCAGTCCGAGCGTCCGCGCTGCGACCAGCTTCGCCTGCGCGCCGCTGCCCCCCGCATTTTTCGACACGACGCAATCGATGCCATGGGCGCGCATCAACTGCATGTCGCCCTCCACCGTGAAGGGACCGCGGTCGATCACCAAGGCATGGTCGGGCAACCCCGGCGCAGCAGCGGGCATGTCGACGAAGCGCAGCAGATAATGATGCTGGGGCTGCGCGGCGAAGGCGTCCACATGCATGCGCCCCAGGGCCAGCATCACGTTCCGCCTCGCTCCCGCCAGCGTCGCCACCGCCCCTGCCAGGTCAGGCACATGGGTCCAGCGGTCCCCCTCCGCAGCGATCCATGGCGGGCGGGTCAGCATGATATGCTTCACCCCCGCTTCCCGCGCCGCGGCAACGGCATGCTCGCTCATCGTCGCGGCGAAGGGATGGGTGGCGTCCACCAGATGGGTGACGCCTTCCTCGCGCAAATGGCGCGCGAGGCCGGCCATGCCGCCGAAACCGCCGACGCGCACCGGCACCGGCTGCGCCCGTGGTTTGTCCGTCCGCCCCGCATAGCTCAGGACAGCGTGCATGCCCCGCTCAGCCAGAGCAGCCGCCAGCGCGCTCGCTTCCGTGGTTCCGCCCAGAATGAGGATATTGGACATGGCCGATACTCCTGACGCTCCGTGGCTGACGATCGTCGGCATCGGGGAAGACGGCCTGAATGGCCTGTCGCCCGCTGCCCGCGACGCGCTGGAGAGGGCCGCGCTCGTCGCCGGATCGCCGCGCCATCTCGCGCTCCTGCCGGGCCTTAGGGCGGAAAGCCTAGCCTGGCCAGTCCCGTTCTCGGCCGGCGTCCCGATGCTGCTCGCCCGCCGTGGAGACCCAACCGTCCTGCTTGCATCCGGCGATCCCTTCTGGTTCGGCGCGGGGAGCAGCATCACGCGGCATTTGCGGCCGGATGAATGGACGGCGCATCCTGCCCCCTCCACATTCTCCCTTGCCGCGGCGCGGCTGGGCTGGGCGCTCCAGGACGTGGAATGCCACGGCCTCCACGCCGCGCCGCTGACGCGGTTGCGCCCCGGCCTCGCGCCCGGTCGCCGCGCCATATTGCTGCTGCGCGATGGCCCGGCGGTGGGACAGCTTGCCGCCTGGCTGACGGAACAGGGCTTCGGCGGCTCAACCCTGCATGTGCTGGAAGCGCTCGGCGGACCCCGCGAGCGCATCCGCCAGTGCACCGCCGAAGCGCTGGACCTTGCGGACATCGCCCATCCCGTCGCGGTCGGCCTGTCCGTGGCGGGCGAAGGCAGGACGCTCCCCTGCGCCAGCGGCATCCCCGACGACTGGTTCGACCATGACGGCCAGATCACCAAGCGCCCGGCCCGCGCCCTGACCCTGACCGCCCTGGCCCCCCGCCCCGGCGAGACATTGTGGGACATAGGCGCAGGTTGCGGTTCCGTCGCCATAGAATGGCTGCTCGCCCATGGCTCCACCCAGGCCATCGCGTTCGAGGTCGATCCGGACCGCGCCGGCCGGACACGCGCCAATGCCCTTCATCTGGGCGTCGACCGCCTGACCGTCATGGAAGGCAGGGCGCCCGACATCCTGACCGGCCGGACTCGTCCGGAGGCCGTCTTCATCGGCGGAGGGCTGAGCCAGTCCCTGCTCGCGGCATTGTTCGCGCTGCCCGGCGGCCCCACGCGCCTGGTCGCCAATGCCGTCACGCTGGAATCCGAAGCGCTGCTTGCCAAATGGCATGCCGACAAGGGCGGCGATCTGCTTCGCATCGAACTCGCGCAGGCGGCGTCCCTGGGCAGCCGTCGCGGCTGGCGTTCCGCCTATCCGCTGGTGCAGTGGAGCGTGACGCTATGATCATCGCCGGTTTCGGCTTCCGCCACGGCGCGTCGCTCGCTTCGCTGGAATCGGCACTGGAGCGGGCGACGGGCGGCATGATCGCCGTGGATGCGCTTGCAACCCTCGACGGCAAGACCCAGCAGCTTGCGCCATTGGCGCGCAAGCTCGCCCTTCCCCTCATCGCCGTCGGCGTGGAAAGGCTGGCGGAACAGCCCGTGGCCACCCGGTCTCCCGCCAGCATGGCCGCCTATGGCGCCGGCAGCGTCGCCGAAGCCACGGCGCTCGCCGCCCTGACGCAAAAGGGCCGCCTGCTTGCCCCCCGCGCCCTCTCCTCCGACCGCCTTGCAAGTTGCGCCCTGGCCGAAAGCCCTGCCCCATGACCGTTCATTTCATCGGCGCCGGTCCCGGCGCGCCCGACCTCATCACCCTGCGCGGGCGCAACCTGATCGCGAGTTCTCCGGTCTGTCTTTATGCCGGATCGCTGGTGCCCGCCGCCTTGCTCGATCATTGTCCGCCGGGGGCGCGGATCGTCAACACGGCGCCGCTCACCCTGGACGAGATCGTCGCCATCATCGTCGATGCCCATCAAGCGGGGCATGACGTTGCGCGCCTTCATTCCGGCGACCTGTCCGTCTGGTCGGCCATGGGCGAGCAGCTTCGGCGGCTGAAAGCGATCGGCATTCCTTTCAGCATCACGCCCGGCGTCCCCTCCTTCGCCGCCGCCGCCGCCGCCATCGGCGCCGAACTGACGCTGCCCGAACTCGGCCAGTCGGTGATCCTCACCCGCACGCCTGGACGGGCCAGCGCCATGCCGCCGGGCGAAAGCCTCTCCGCCTTCGGCGCGACCGGCGCGACGCTCGCCATCCATCTTTCCATCCATAACCTGGCCCAGGTGGTGCGCGACCTGATCCCGCATCATGGCGCCGATTGCCCCGCGGCCGTAGTGTGGCGCGCAAGCTGGCCGGATCAGCGGATCGTGCGGGCGACGCTCGGCACCATCGGCGAAGCCGCTGCGGACGGACCCGAACGGACCGCCATCATTCTGGTCGGCCCGGTGCTGGGCAGTCAGGATTTCGCGGAAAGCAGCCTCTATGCGCCCGGCTATGACCGCCGTTTCCGACCGGCCAGCGCCGACTCCGCCTTCGTCGACAAGCCGTGACGCCGGGCCTTCTGATCGCGGCGCCCCGATCCGGATCGGGCAAGACGACCGTCACGCTCGGCCTACTGCGGGCCTTTTCACGGCTGGGCGTCAGGGTGCAGCCGTTCAAGTCCGGACCCGACTATATCGACCCTGCCTTCCAGCAGGCGGCGAGCCGCCGCCCGTCCTTCAACCTCGATAGCTGGGCGATGTCCGCACCGCAGATGGCGGCCATTGCGGGCCGGGCCGACGCAGAGCTGATCGTCGCTGAAGGCGTGATGGGCCTGTTCGACGGCGCCCCGGCTATCGGGGAAGCCGGCACGGGGGCGAGCGCGGACATCGCGGCGCTGTTCGGCTGGCCTGTCCTCCTGGTCATGGACGTGTCGGGCCAGAGCCAGTCCGCCGCCGCCATCGCCAGCGGTTTCCGCGACCTGCGGTCCGATATTTCCATGGCCGGCGCGGTCCTCAACCATGTCGCCAGCCAGCGCCACGAACGGCTGATCCGCGCCGCGATGGAGGAGGCGGGCATCCCCGTCCTGGGCGCGATCCCCCGCTCCGCCGCGCTCCGCCTTCCGGAGCGGCATCTGGGTCTGGTCCAGGCAGCCGAACAGGCCGATCTCGACCAGATTGTCGACTGCATGGCGGACATCGTCGCGACCCATGTGGACCTGAACGCCATCCGCCGCGCCGCGCGGTTCGCCACGCCGCAAAATCATGCGGCGATGCCGATCCTGCCGCCGCCGGGCCAGCGTATCGCCATCGCCCGGGACCAAGCCTTCTCCTTCACTTACGCGCATCTCCTGTCCGGTTGGCGCGATGCGGGCGCTGAAATCCTGCCCTTCTCCCCCCTGGCCGACGAAGCCCCGGCGGCCGATGCCGATGCCGTCTGGCTTCCCGGCGGCTATCCCGAACTGCATGCGGGCAGGATCGCGCAGGCGGCCCGCTTCCTCTCCGGCCTGCGCCGCCACGCGCTGGACCGCCCGATCCATGGCGAATGCGGCGGCTATATGGTGCTGGGCGAGGCGCTGATCGATGCCGACGGACAAGCGCACGCCATGGCCGGCCTGCTCGGCCTCGTCACCAGCTTCGCGGAACGGCGGCTCCATCTTGGCTACCGCCGCGCCCGCTTGCTGGCGCCGATGGGCGGAATGCCCGCAGGAGCGATGCTGAACGGCCATGAATTCCATTATTCCACCATCGTCGAGCAGCCGGACAGTCCACTCGCTCATGTGACCGACGCGGAGGGTCAGGCGGTTCCCTCGACGGGATCGCATCGCGGCCGCGTCACCGGCAGTTTCTTCCACCTCATCGCGCCCTCTTCGAAAGCCTCCTCATGATCGGCATCGACCTTATCGGCATCGGCACGGGCAATCCCGATCACCTCACCCGCGCCGCGGCGAAGGCGATGAACGACGCCGACCTCATCCTGCTGCCGCGCAAGGGCGCCGCCAAGTCCGACCTTGTCGACCTGCGCCGCGCCATTTGCGCCGAACTGCTGACGCAGGCGGTGAAGATCGTGGAATTCGACATGCCCCGGCGAGCCGACCGGACCGATTATGTCGGCGCCGTGCTCGACTGGCACGACGCCATCGCCGCGCTCTGGATGGAGCAGATCGCCCGGCATCTTCCGGACGGGGGCAGGCTTGCCCTGCTCGTCTGGGGCGATCCGTCGCTTTATGACAGCAGCCTGCGCATCGCAGGGCGCCTGCCGGGCGTGAAGGTCCGCGTCATTCCCGGCATCACCAGCATACAGGCGCTGACAGCCGCCCACGGCATCTGCCTCAATGACCTTGCCGAACCCGTGCTGATCACCACCGGCAGGCGCCTCGCCGAGCGAGGCTGGCCGGATTGCGCCGACACCCTCGCCGTCATGCTGGATGGCCATTGCGCCTTCCAGGCCGTGGCGGCCGAGGGGATCGACATCTGGTGGGGCGCCTATCTGGGACTGCCGCAGGAGGCGATCATGCGCGGGGCATTGACCGAGGTCGGGGCGGACATCGTCCGGCGACGGGCCGCGCTTCGGAAGGAGCATGGCTGGATCATGGATATTTACCTGCTGCGCAGGCAAAGACCCGGTTGAAATGTCGGAACTGGATTCCTGCCCACGCAGGAACGCGGCGTGCTTCCGTCAGGCGACGTTGGGCATCAGTTCTATGATGGGCCTGCTGGCCGTCTGCCTCATGCCGCTCGACGCCGTTTCGGCCCGGCGGCGGAACTCGGCGGCCATCGCCTGGTGCATCATGCGCGCCGAAGCATCCGCGGTCGTCGCCGCCAACTGGTCATGCATTCTGGCCCGGTCGAGACATTCTTCTGGCGTAAGAGCATTCGTCATGAATCGAACTCCTGCCTGTCGCAGGGCTCGTCCTCTCCACCGCCTTTCGAGCGACAGATCCGACTTCGCCCACGAAAAACCGGCGCACAACTTAGCCTTTCCCGTCATCGATTGAAAATGGAATCTTGCCGACGCCCTTTTCCCGTCCGCCAGGCGCAACGGTTCAGCGCAGCCAGGCCATATTGGGCTGCGCGCTGTGGCTCTTCAGTTCCTTGCGTGTTTCGGAGTCGACCTCCTTCAACAGCACCTCATAACCCCAGAGATTCGCCAGATTTTGCAACACCATGGCGGCATCGCCCGCATCCAGTTGCACGCCGTCCAGCACCGCATGTTCGACGATCAGCTTGCGGTCCCCGGCCAGGTCGACATCGACCACCTGAATGTCCGGTTCCTGCCGCCCGATCTCATATTCCCGCGCCAAGGAGCGGCGAATCCGCCGGTAGCCGCGCTCGTCATGGATGGCGTCGACCCGCAATTCCGACTCGCCCTGCTTGTCGAGTATCTTGAACAGCCGCCATTGCCGGATCAGATGGGGGCTGAGGAATTGCGAGACGAAGCTTTCGTCCCGGTAATTGGCCCAGATATCCTTCAGCACCTCCATCGCGTCGCCCGATCCGGCGATTTCGGGGAACCATTCCCGGTCCTCCTCGGTCGGTTCGCGGCAGATGCGTTCTATGTCCGACATGATGCCGAATCCTAGGGCATAGGGGTTGAATCCGCCAAATTGTCCTGAATCATAAGTGGGTTGGTAGACGACATTGGTATGGGATGACAGGAATTCCATGAAGGAGCCGTCGGTGATCCAGCCCCGTTCGTGCAGCGTCGTCATGATGCGATAATGGGTGTAGGTGGCGCAGCCTTCGTTCATCGCCTTGGTCTGGCGCTGCGGGTAGAAATATTGCGCGATCAGCCGCACGATCCGCAAAATCTCCCGCTGCCAGCTTTCCAGCCGGGGGCCGGACTTTTCCAGGAAATAGAGGATATTTTCCTGCGGCAGTCCCAGCGCGGCCCGCCGGGCGTCGCTGGGGATGGCGTCCGCCTTCGCGCCGGTGGGCACGGTGCGCCACAGATCGTCATAGATGCGGTCGCGATAGGCCTGCCGTTCCGCCTCCCGCGCCGCCTCCGCCTTCAAGTCCCTTGGACGGACGCGCGGATAGCGATGGACGCCCTGGTTCATCAGCGCATGGGCGGCGTCCAGCACCCGTTCGACCGGCAACTGGCCGTAGCGTTCCTCGCACTGGGCGATGTAGCGCTTGGCGAATTCCAGATAGTCGAGAATGCCTTCCGCGTCGGTCCATTGCTTGAAGACATAATTATTCTTGAAGAAATGATTATGTCCAAAGGCGGCATGGGCGATGACCAATGTTTGCATCGTCGCGCTGTTTTCCTGCATCAGATAGTTGATGCAGGGATCGGAGTTGATCACCAGCTCATAGGCGAGGCCGCGAAGCCCCTTGCGGTACATCATTTCATTGGTCACGAACTGCTTGCCGAAGGACCAATGTTTGTAGAAGAGCGGCATGCCGATGGACGAATAGGCGTCCAGCATCTGTTCCGCGCTGATGATCTCTATCTGGTTGGGATAGATGTCCAGCTTCATTTCCTGGAGCGCGATCGGCTCGATCGTGTCGTGGATGCGGTTGATGAGGGAAAAATCCCAATCGCTGCCCGTGAACAGCGGGGCGGGCGCCAGCGCGACCGTCATGCCGACCTCCCCATCATGAACTCCGCTCCGCCACGCCCTTGCGCTGGAACAGTTCGCGGAAGACGGGGTAGATTTCGCGGCGGTGATGCACCTTGCGCATCACGAAATTGCGGTTCGCCTCCGAAACCGGGGCATAGGCCTGCCACAGGCCGGTGGTCGTGCCGATCGATTCTATGTCGGCGAATTCCTCCCGCCCGACCTCCAGATAGGCGAAATATTGGCTGAAGGGCAGGATTTCCTGCTGCATCAGGCTGACCACCCGGCCATTGTCCGACTGCATGGTGTCGCCGTCCGACGCCTGCGCCACATAGATGTTCCAGTCGTCGGGCCGGAAGCGTTCCTGCACCACCTCTATCAGCTTGTCGAGCGCGCTGGACACCAGCGTGCCGCCCGTGACCGTGCTGTAGAAGAAGGTCTGTTCGTCCACCTCCGCCGCCCGGTCGGTATGGTGGATGAACACCACCTCCACATGTTCGTAGCAGCGCGAGAGGAACAGGTGCAGCAGCGCGAAGAAGCGCTTCGCCAAATCCTTCATATGCTCCGTCATGGAGCCGGAAACGTCCATCAGGCAGAACATGACGGCTTGCGCGACGGGCTTGGGCACGGTTTCGAACCGGCGGTAGCGCAGGTCGACGGGGTCGATATAGGCGATGAGGTTGCGGCGGCGGATGATGGTGGAGCGTTCCTCCCGCAGCGCCTCCAGCCGCGTGGCGTCGTCGGGCAGAGGCGGGGTGCGCGCCTCGATCAGGGCGATTTCCTCCTCGATCCGGGCGAGGTCGGCGCCCTTGGGACGGCGCAGCGCCAGGCGGCGCGACATCGCCTTCTGCATGGTGCGCGGGACGGACAGGTTGGAGGGATTGCCCGCGGTCGAATAGCCCGCCCGCCTGATGCCGTCGACCGCGCCGCCGATCAGCCGCCTTTTGGCCAGGTCCGGCAGTTCCAGATCGTCCAGGAACAGGTCCAGAAATTCCTCCCGGCTGAGCGCGAACTGGAAATCGTCATTCCCCTCGCCCTGCCCCGCCTTCGACCCCGCGCCGGCGCCGCCGTCGGGGCGCTTGATCTTGTCCCCTTCCATATAGTCGTGGTTGCCGGGGAAGACCCGTTCGCGGCTGCCGCCCTGCGCGGCGCGGTGCAGCGTCGGTTCGTGGATGACGTCGCGCTGGATGGAAATCTGGCCTTCCTTGTCCAGATCCTTGATGCTGCGGTCCTTCAGGCTGTCGCGCACCGCCTGCTGCACATAGGCCCTTGCCCTTCGCAGGAAGCGCTGTCTGTTGACCAGGCTCTTGCCGCCTGGGTTCAACCGTCTGTCGACTATGTGCATGGCGGGCTTGGCGCCTCCATCAACCGGCCTGTTTCACGCGGATATACCATTCGACCAGGCGCCGGACCTGCCGCTCCGTATAGCCCCTTTCGATCATGCGCGCGACGAATTCGTCATGCTTGGTCGCGGTTTCGCCGTCCTTCTTCGACCCGAAGCTGATGACCGGCAGCAGATCCTCGACCTGGCTGAACATCCGCTTTTCGATGACTTCGCGGATTTTCTCGTAACTGGTCCAGGACGGGTTGCGGCCGTCGTTGCTGGCTCGCATGCGGAGGGCGAATTTCACGACTTCGTTGCGGAAATCCTTGGGGTTGGCGATGCCTGCCGGCTTTTCGGTCTTGGACAGTTCCTGGTTGATGACCTCCCGGTCCAGAAGCTGGCCGGTGTCGGGGTCCTTGAAGTCCAGATCCTCGATCCACGCATCGGCATAGGCGACGTAGCGGTCGAAGAGGTTCTGGCCGTAATCATGATAGGATTCCAGATAGGCCTTCTGGATTTCATTGCCGATGAATTCCGCGTAGCGCGGGGCCAGTTCGCCCTTGATGAACTCCAGATAGCGGGATTCGACTTCGGCGGGGAATTGTTCCTGCCGGACCATGCCCTCCAGCACGTACATGAGGTGGACCGGGTCGGCCGCGATCTCATTGGTATCGTGGTTGAAGGTGGCCGACAGCGCCTTGAAGGCGAAGCGGGTGGAGATGCCCGACATGCCCTCGTCCACGCCCGCGGCGTCGCGATATTCCTGGAGGCTTTTCGCGCGCGGGTCGATTTCCCGCAGCATTTCGCCGTCATAGACGCGCATCTTGGAGTAGAGATTGCTGTTCTCATGCTCGCGCAGGCGGGTCAGGACCGAAAAGCGGGCCAGCATGTCCAATGTTCCCGGCGCGCAGGGGGCTTTGTTGAGGTCGGATTCCCGCAGCAGCTTTTCGTAGACATGGCGTTCTTCGGTGGCTTGCAGGCTGTAGGGGACTTTTATGACGTAGATGCGGTCGATGAAGGCTTCGTTATTCTTGTTGTTCTTGAAATTGGCCCATTCCGATTCATTGCTGTGGGCCATGATGATGCCGGTATAGGGGATGGCGCCGATATTCTCCGTGCCGATATAATTGCCCTCCTGCGTCGCGGTGAGCAGCGGGTGGAGCATCTTGATCGGCGCCTTGAACATCTCGACGAATTCCAGCATGCCCTGGTTCGCCCGGTTGAGGCCGCCGGAATAGCTGTAGGCGTCCGGATCGTTCTGGGAGAGCATCTCCAGCTTGCGGATGTCGACCTTGCCGACCAGCGAGCTGATGTCCTGGTTGTTCTCGTCGCCCGGCTCGGTCTTGGCGATGGCGACCTGCCGCATGCGGGAGGGCATCATGCGCACGACCCTGAACTGGGAGATGTCGCCGCCATATTCGTCCAGGCGCTTGCGGCACCAGGGGCTGATCATGCCGGTCAGCCGACGGCGGGGGATGGCGTAATTTTCCTCTATGAAGTCGCCATGCGTCTCCGCGTCGAACAGGGCGAGCGGGCTTTCGAAGATCGGGCTGATTTCATCCCCCGCCTTCAGCACATAGATGGGGTGCACCTCCATCAACGCCTTCAGCCGTTCGGCCAGCGACGACTTGCCGCCGCCCACCGGGCCGAGCAGGTAGAGAATCTGCTTGCGCTCCTCCAGTCCCTGGCTGGCGTGGCGCAGGAAGCTGACGATATGCTCTATCGTCCCTTCCATGCCGTAGAAGTTGGTGAAGCTCTTGTAGCGCCGGATCGTCCGGTTCATGAAGATGCGGCCCAGCCGCTGATCGCGGGACGTGTCAATGATCTCAGGCTCGCCGATGGCGGCAAGCAGCCGCTCCGGCGCCGATGCGTGCATCAATGGATCGTTGCGACATCCCAGCAGATAATCTTCGATGGACATTTCGGCCTGGCGCCGATCATCGAACTTCCGCGTGAAGCTGGAAAACAGCTCATTCTTTGTCACTGGCGACTCCCGCTAAAGTAGCCGTGGAATATATATAGACCCATATGGTCCGTAAAAACAGTGTAATAGAAGGATGGCAGGTTAAAAAATTTAAATCTGCGCCGAATTTTATCCGAAAACTTCTTTGCAAAAGAACGCACGATGCTTGTCCGGCTACGCAAGAGCATTTCCGGCATTTGCACGACCGTCATATTGCGGCCGGCAACATCTTTGCCGCGCCGCCGCCATGCAGCGTCTTCAAATCGGCGCGACGATCCCCCGCCGCGATCTGATGCATAGTGTCACCTGAGGCCTTGAGAGGGAAGAGGGTAAAGGAGATAATCTCGCCAGGGCCGCGTTGGTTCCATCCGCAGGCATCGGCTTCGGGCGAGAGGGACCACCGCAAACCCTCCTGTCATGCCGAGATTTCTCAGCATGAAAGATTGGAATGCGCCCTCGCCGCAAGGTAAAAAGCCGAAGCCGTTACGCCCGCATGTCGATCGTCGCGACCAGCCCCCCGTCCGGCGCGTTGGTCAGCCGCACCGACGCCTGGAAGCTCAGCGCCAGGGATCGGGCGATGGTGAGGCCAATGCCCGTGCCCGGCCGCCCGCCCGGCTGCCCCGCCACGCCGCGGGTGAAGGGTTCGAACATCTGGTCCAGTTGATCGGGCGCGATGCCCGGCCCATGGTCCCGCACCTCGATCAGCACGCGCCCGCCCTGCCGCATGCAACTGACATCGGCGCTGCCGCCATATTTCACCGCATTGTTCACCAGGTTGCTGATGCAGCGGGTCAGCGCATTGGGCTTGACGCGGACCGTGCCGCCGCAGCCCGACAGGAAACGAACGGGCGATCCCAGGTCCTGCGCGTCCTCCGCCATGCTGGTGAGCAGGGAATCGATGTCGATCATCGACCAGTCCTCCTGCGCCTCGGTGCTCGCCGCCAGGTCCAGCCCCTCGCGCACCAGGGTCATCATCGCCTGGTGATCCTGCAACAGCCGCGCCCGCAACTCCTCATTCTCCACCAGTTCCAGCCGCAGCCGCAGGCGGGTGAGCGGGGTCTGAAGGTCATGGCTGATCGCGGCGAGCAACTGCGTCCGCTCGGCAAAACCGGCGCGCACCCGGCGCTGCATCAGGTTGAAGGTCGACAGTGCGGCCCGCACCTCCTCCGGCCCGCGTTCGGGGATTTCCTCCGGATCGACCGACACCGAAAAGGCTTCGGCCGCCCGCTCCAGCCGTCGCAGCGGCTTGGCGACGAAGCGCGCGACGACGATCGCCAGCCCCGCCGAAGACAACAGGATCAGCAGCAGGTAGATTGGCCTGGCAAGATTGCTGGGCGGCTTGGCGACCCGCGGCAGGTAAAGGGCGAGCGAGCGCCGCTGGCCCGTGCTGTCGGTGAAGCGGACGACCCAGCAATCGGGCCGTGGCGCGTCGATCAGGCCGGCCGCCCGATTATTGGGGTCGACCTTGCTCGCGGGGAAGCACAGCCCGACCGGCACCTGCCCCGCTTCGGGGTTGGAATATGGTCCGAAACGCACCTCCAGCGCGTCCGCCAGGGTGGGGTCCGGGTCCGCCAGCGCCACGCCTTCCGGCGCGGTCCTCGCCCCCATGATCTGCTGGTCCTTCAGCATCGCCTCTATCTTGACCGGATCGTGACTCAGTCGCTGCGCGATGTCGACGGCGCTGGCCACGACGCGCTGAAGGCGCCAGCGCTCGAAATCGAGATGCCGGGCCTGCTCCGCCACCAGCAGCGCCAGCACGGCGGCGATCGTCATGCCGACGGTCAGCAGCAGGAATATCTGCCCCACCAGCGACCGGAAAAAATTGCGCGCCCGCGCCACGACCGGGATCATCATGCGCCGATCATCCGCCCGTCATTCATAGGTCACCGTGCTCGCCAGCACATAGCCTTCGCCGCGCACCGTCAGGATCAGGCCGTCGCCGCCGGGGCTGTCGGCCAGTTTCTGCCGCAGCCGGCTGACCTGGAGGTCGATGGATCGGTCGAACGCCGCCGTCGCCCGGCGTTCAGGCACCAGCGCCTCCCGCGAGAGCACCACATTGGGTTCCTCTATGAAGCGGGACAGCAGGCGGAATTCGGCGGAGGACAGCATGATCAGCCGGTCGTCGCTGGCGATCAGCCGTCGCTGGAAGAGGTCCAGCCGCCAGGAGCCGAAGCGGGCGATCCGCGCCGCCTTCTGCCGCGCCGGATCCTCGCTGCGCGACCGCCGCAGCAGGTTGCGGACCCGAACCAGCAGCTCGCGCGGCTCGAACGGCTTGGTCAGATAATCGTCCGCGCCCAGTTCCAGCCCCAGCACCCGGTCGATGGCGCTGCCCCGCGCCGTCACCATGATGATCTGGACGCCGCTGCCCTGCGCCCGCAATTCCCGGCACAGCGACAGCCCGTCGCCATCGGGCAGGTTAAGGTCCAGCACGATGAGGTCGGCCGGCCGCGCCGCCATGATTCCGTGCAGTTCGCTCAGGCTGCCGGCCGCCAGCACCTCATAATGTTCCTGGGCAAGCTGGCCGACGATCAGTCCCCTTATGTCCTCGTCATCGTCGACGACGATCACGCGGAACGGGCGGGATGGCGGCATATCGGGCATCGTCTCCTTCTAACCGCAATCGCGGGCCAAGTCTGCGTTCGGGCTGCGGTCGTTACATATCGATACAATCCGCTACACAATGATCCAACCGGATGAAAAGTCGCTCTACCACGCGACAGGGCGAAGAGGGATGAGGGGCAGGTCGGCGCCAGCCACTGGAGCCGACCTTCGCCCGGCGCGCCCCTCCCTCCCCCTGCGCCGGGCGAAGTCCCCCAACTTCATTCCGGAACCGCCCGACGACCATGCCCAGCCGCCTCCCCGCCCTTCGGACCGCCCTCTTGGCGCTCTGCGTCCTGGTCGCCGCCTGCGGCCAGAGGGAAGCGCCCAAAAAAGGGCCGGTCGAGGTCGGTGTGGTGACGCTGGCGACGCAGGACGTGACAGTATCCACCGAACTGCCCGGCCGCACCGCATCCACCATGATGTCGGAGGTCCGGCCGCAGGTCGCCGGCGTCATCCAGAAGCGGCTGTTCACCGAGGGTTCGACCGTGAAGGCGGGCCAGCCCCTCTACCAGATCGATCCCTCGCTCTATCGCGCCTCCCGCGATGAGGCGCAGGCCACCCTGGCCAGCGCGCAGGCGACCGCCGCCGCCGCCCAGGCAAGGGCCAGCCGCTACCGCACGCTCGGCCAGAGCGAGGCGGTGAGCGCGCAGGACCGCGACGACGTCATCGCCACCGCCCGCCAGGCGGCAGCCGCCGTGCAACAGGCCCGCGCCACGCTCCAGACGGCTGGCATCAACCTCAACTTCACGCAGGTCCGGGCGCCCATCGGCGGGCGGATCGGCCGGTCCGCCGTGACGCCCGGCGCCCTGGTGACGGCCAGCCAGGCGACGCCGCTCGCCATCATCCAGCAACTCGACCCGATCTTCGTCGACGTGACGCAGTCGAGCGCCAAGCTGCTCCAGTTGCGCCGCGCGCTGGCGGCGGGCAAGGCGCTGCCCGCCAGCGCCACGATCCGGCTGAAGCTGGACGACGGCACCGATTATCCGCTGGAAGGCCGCATCGAATTTGCCGAACCGATCGTCGATCCGGACAGCGGCACCGTCACGCTGCGCGCCCGTTTTCCCAATCCGGACGGCCTGCTGCTGCCCGGCATGTTCGTGCGCGTGGTCGCGCCGCAATCGGTCGTGCCGAACGCGATCCTGGTGCCGCAGCAGGGGATCAGCCGCGATCCCAAGGGCAACGCCACCGCCCTGGTGGTGGACAAGGGGAACAAGGTGGAGCGGCGCACCGTCACCGCCGCGCAGGCCGTGGGCGACAAATGGCTGATTACCGACGGATTGCGGAGGGGCGACAGGCTGATCGTCGAGGGCACGGACAAGGTGCAGCCGGGCGACGCGGTGAAGGCCGTTCCCGTCGACCGGGCCGCGAGATAAGGGGGCGGAACCTTGCTCAGCCGCTTTTTCATCGAACGGCCGATCTTCGCCTGGGTCATCGCCATCGGCATCATGATGGCGGGCCTGGGCGCGATGCTGACCCTGCCTATCGCCCAATATCCGGACATCGCTCCCCCGTCCGTCAACATCAGCGCCAACTATCCCGGCGCTGCGGCCGAAACCGTGGAGACCAGCGTCACCCAGGTGATCGAGCAGCAGCTCACCGGCATAGACGGCCTCATGTACTTCTCCTCCTCGTCGACGGCCAACGGCCAGGCGCGGATCACCGTCACCTTCAAGAAGGGCACCGATCCCGACACCGCGCAGGTGCAGGTGCAGAACAAGGTGCAGCAGGCGCTGAGCCGGCTGCCCAACGCCGTGCAGCAGCAGGGACTGACCGTCACCAAGTCGCAGACCGACTTCCTGATGGTCGTCGGCCTCTACGACAGGACGGACGCGGCGTCGCAGGCCGACATCTCCGACTATCTGGTCAATCATTTCCAGGATGCCATCGCCCGCGTGGACGGCGTCGGTTCATCCCAGATCTTCGGATCGCAATATGCGATGCGCGTCTGGCTGGACCCCTACAGGCTCGCCACCGTCAAGCTGATGCCGTCCGACGTGCAAAGCGCCATCGCGGCCCAGAATGTCGAGGTGTCGGCGGGCCAGATCGGCGCCGATCCCGCGCCGGAGGGGCAGCAGCTCAACGCCACCGTCACCGCCCGCGCCCGGCTGCAAACGCCCGAGCAGTTCCGCAACATCATCGTCAAGACGCAGAGCGACGGATCGGTCGTCCACCTGTCCGACGTGGCGCGGGTCGAACTGGGCAATGAAAGCTACACTTCCTCTGCGCGGCTGAACGGCCATCCCGCCTCCGGCATGGCGCTGCAGCTCGCGCCCGGCGCCGACGCGCTCAAGACCGCCGAATTGGTCAAGGCCAGGGTGGAGGAACTGTCGGCCGACCTGCCGCATGGCTATACCGTCACCTATCCGCGCGACACCACGCCCTTCATCAAGCTGTCGGTGGAGGAAGTGGTCCAGACGCTGATCGAGGCGGTCGGGCTGGTCGTGGTGGTGATGTTCGTCTTCCTGCAAAGCTGGCGCGCGACGCTGGTGCCCGCCATCGCCGTGCCGGTGGTGCTGCTCGGCACTTTCGGCGTGCTGGCGCTGTTCGGCTATTCGATCAACACGCTGACGCTGTTCGGCATGGTGCTGGCCATCGGCCTGCTGGTCGACGACGCCATCGTCGTGGTCGAGAATGTCGAACGCATCATGGAGGAGGAAGGGCTTTCCCCGCGGGACGCCACGATCAAGTCGATGGAGGAGATCGGCAGCGCCCTGATCGGCATCGCCCTGGTCCTGTCCGCCGTGCTGCTGCCCATGGCCTTTTTCGGCGGGTCGACGGGCGTCATCTACCGGCAATTCTCCATCACCATCGTCTCCTCCATGCTGCTGTCGGTGGTGGTGGCGCTGATCCTTTCGCCCGCGCTCTGCGCGACGATCCTGAAGCCGGTTTCGCATGAGCATCGCGACCGCGGCTGGACCGGCAGGTTCAACCGCTGGTTCGGTCGCGTCACCGATGGCTATATGACGCGGCTGAACGGCTTTATCGGCCGCCGCACCCTCTTCTGGATCGGCTATGCGGCGATGCTCGGCCTGCTCTGGCTGCTGTTCGTGCGCCTGCCTACCAGCTTCCTGCCGGTGGAGGACCAGGGCCAGGTGATGGTCCAGGTCACCTTGCCCGCCGGCGCCAAATCATCGCGCACCAGCGCCGCCGTCGACCAGATCCAAAATTATTTCACCAATGACGAGAAGGACAATGTCGACTTCATCTTCGTGACCCAGGGTTTCAGCTTCGCCGGACAGGGGGAAAATACCGCGCAGGGCTTCGTCAGCCTCGCGCCTTGGGACAAGCGCAAGGGCGCGGCCAACGGCGCGACCATGATAGCGAACCGCGCCACGAAGCAACTCGCCGCGATCCGCGACGCCAAGGCGCTGGCGACGACGCCGCCCTCTATTCGCGGACTGGGCCAGTCCAACGGCTTCACCTTCGAACTGCTGAATACCGGCGGCCTCAGCCGCGAACGCTTCCTCGAAATGCGCAACCGGCTCATGAAGGCGGCGACCGGCAGTCCGAAACTGGCGGGCGTGCGCGCCGCCACGCTGGAGGACACGCCGCAGCTCAAGGTCGACATCGACTCCGAGAAGCTCGCGGTCCTGGGCCTCACCCAAAACAGCGTCGACAATGTGCTGAGCGCCGCCTGGGGCAGCACCTATATCAACGATTTCGTCGACCGCGGCCGGGTGAAGCGCGTCTATATGCAGGCCGACGCGCCCTTCCGCGCCTTGCCTACCGATCTCGACAACTGGCAGGTGCGCTCCGCCGCGACCGGGGAAATGGTCCCCTTCTCCGCCTTCGCCACCACCCATTGGGCGATGGGGCCGACCACCGTGTCGCGCTACAACGGCCAGTCCGCCTATGAAATCCAGGGGCAGGCCGCTCCGGGCTCCAGCTCGGGCGAGGCGATGGACGAGATGGTCAGGCTGCAAAAACAGCTTCCCCCCGGCACCGGCTATGCCTGGAGCGGCCTTTCCTATCAGGAGCAGCTATCCGGCGGGCAGGCGCCGCTGCTCTACGGCCTGTCGGTGCTGGTCGTGTTCCTCTGCCTCGCCGCACTCTACGAAAGCTGGTCGATCCCGCTCGCCGTGCTGCTGGTGATTCCGCTCGGCCTGATCGGCGCGGTGCTGGCGGTGACGCTGCGGGGCCTGGAAAACAACATTTATTTCCAGGTCGGCCTGCTCACCACCATGGGCCTCGCCGCCAAGAACGCGATCCTGATCGTCGAATTCGCGGAGCTGGCCTACCTCCAGGGCAAGGACGCGATGTCCGCCGCGCTGGAGGCCGCCCGCCTGCGCTTCCGCCCGATCCTGATGACCTCGCTGGCCTTCATCGCGGGCGTCATCCCGCTCGCCATCGCGAGCGGCGCGGGCGCGCAGAGCCGCGTCGCCATCGGCACGGCGGTGGTCGGCGGCATGCTGACCGCGACCGTGCTCGCCATCTTCTACGTCCCCCTCTTCTTCCTGACGATCGTGCGCATCTTCAACCGCAAGAACCCGCCCTCCCCCACCGCCCCCGCTGCGCAGGTTCCGGCATGAGGCGCGCCCTGTGCGCCCTCGCTTCGGCGGCTGCCCTGTCGGGTTGCAACATGGCGCCGACCTATGTCCGGCCCGCCGCCCCGGTGCCCGCCAGCCTCCCCAGCGGCCCGGCCTATGCGCCTGCGACGGCGACGGAAAAACCCGGCCTGCCCTGGACCGCGCTGATCGGCGATGCCGGCCTGAAGACAGTGATCGGGCGAGCGCTCGACAATAATCGCGACCTGCGCGCCGCCCTCGCCAATGTGGAGGCCGCCCGCGCCCTTTACCGGGTGCAGCGCGCCGAACGGCTGCCCGCCGTCACGGGCGAGGCGGCAGCCAGCTTTACCCGGCGGAACGACGCCCGCCAGAACAGCTACAGCGCCGACATCGGCTTCAGCGCGTTCGAGATCGACCTGTTCGGCCGGGTGAAGAATCTGACCCGGTCGGCGCTGGAATCCTATCTGGCGACCGAGGAAGGGGCGCGGGCCACCCGCATCGCCCTGATCGCGGAAACGGCCACGGCCTATGCGACCTTGGCCGCCGATCAGGATTATCTGGACCTTTCCCGCCGGACATTGGCCAATGCCGAACGCACGCTCGCCCTCACCCGGTCGCTGAACGGCGCGGGATTGATCGGCAAGCTGGACGTCCACCAGGCCGAAACCACGGTGGAACAGGCGCGCAGCGACATTGCCGCGAACCTCACCCAGGTGGCGCAGGACCGGAATGCGCTGGACCTGCTGGTCGGCGCGCCGGTCGAAGATGCGCTGCTGCCCCGGTCGTTGCAGGAACTCACCGCCGACGTTGCGAAGGTGCCGGCGGGCCTTTCCTCCGACGTGCTGCTCCAGCGGCCGGACGTGCTGCAGGCGGAACATCAACTGAAGGCCGCCAATGCCGACATCGGCGCGGCGCGGGCCGCGATGTTCCCGAGGATCAGCCTGACCGCGGCCATCGGCGTAGCCAGTTCGGCCCTGTCGTCGCTTTTCACGGGCGACGGCTTCGCCTGGTCGGCGGCGCCCTCCGCCGGCATGCCGATCTTCGGGGGCGCGGCCAGAGGCAATCTGTCCTACAGCAAGGCGCAGCGCGACCTCAGCCTCGCCCGATATGAAAAGGCGATCCAGACTGCCTTTCAGGAGGTGTCCGACGCGCTCGCCCGCGAAGGCACGATAGACGAGCAGCAGGCCGCGCAGCAGCGGCTGGTCCTCGCCAGCCAGCGGAGCTACAAGCTGGCCGAGGAACGCTATCGCGCCGGCATAGACACTTTCCTCAACAGCCTGACCAGCCAGAGAAGCCTTTACAATGCGCAGCAGAGCGCGATCGCGACGAACCTGGCGATGATCAGGAACCGCATCCTGCTCTACCGGGTCATCGGGGCGGATTTCCGGGAAGGGTGATCGCCATGGCCGGCAAACCCGCGCTGCCTGTCCTTAACCCTTCAACCGCAGCGGCAACCCCGCCGCCATCAACATGACATCCTCGCACAGGGCCGCCATCTGCTGGTTCAGCCACCCCGCCTCGTCCCGGAACCGCCGGGCCAGAGCGTTGTCCGGCACGATGCCCAGGCCCACTTCATTGCTCACCAGCACGACAGGAACGGGACAGGCCCTCAACGCCTCCGCCAGAACGGCCCTGGCCCCGGCCAGGTCCGCATCGGCAAGCATCAGATTCGTCAGCCACAGCGTCAGGCAATCGACCAGGATCGCCTCCGCCCGACAGGCCGCTTCGGACAGGGCGGCGGGCAGGTCCATGGGCGCGTCGATGGTCAGCCAGCGGCTTCCACGCTCGATCCGGTGCCGCGCTATCCGCTCCTTCATCTCAGCGTCGAACGCCTGCGCGGTCGCGATATAGGCCAGGCTCCCGTTCCCTACAGCCTCGCAGCGTTCCTGCGCATAGCGGCTCTTGCCGGACCGGCATCCGCCCAGCACCAGCATTCTCTTCATCCGATACCCTCCCAGATTGCGGCGAGGCCCCACAGCAGCAGGCAGGCGCACACATAGATGCGCAGCGCCGCCTTCATCGCGCGGACGTCCGCTTCCCCGCCCGTCCCGATCCATGGCTTGTCGTGCAGCACGCCGTCATAGCGGATCGGCCCCGCCAGCCGGATGCCGAGCGCGCCGGCCATCGCGGCCTCCGGCCATCCCGCATTGGGCGAGGCATGCTTCCGGCGATCCCGCCGCAGCACGGCCCATCCGCCACCCCCGGCGACGCACAGGATCAGGCCGGAGAGCCGCGCCGGCACCCAGTTCAAGAGATCGTCGAAGCGCGCCGCCGCCCAGCCGAAATCGGTGTAGGGCGCCTCCTTGTGCCCGATCATGCTGTCGGCGGTGTTGACCGCCTTATAGGCCCATATGCCCGGCAGGCCGAGCAGCAGCAGCCAGAACAACGGCGCCACGACGCCATCGCAGAAGCTTTCGGCCAGACTTTCTATGCCGGCCCGCGCAACGCCCGCTTCATCCAGCGCGGCCGTGTCGCGGCCGACGATTCGGGCCACCGCCTGCCGCGCCGCATCCATTTCCTCCTTCGCCAGTGCGCGAACCACCGGCGCGACATGGACATAGAGGCTGTTCTGCGCCAGCGCCGGCCAGGCGGCGAGCGCCAGCCATAGCCAGGCCGTGCCCCCGCCCCAGCGGCGGATCGCCCATTCCAGGGCCAGACCAACGCCCCCGCCCACGCCCAGCAACAGCAACAGCAGGGCAAGTCCCGTCCATCGGCGCACGCGGCCGCTCCACGCCTCCCGGTTCCATCGCCGTTCCGCCGCGCCGATGATCCGGGCGAAACCGCCGACCGGATGGCCGATCCGGGCGTGCAGCCAACCCGGCCAGCCAAGCGCCGCATCCAGCATCAGCGCCGCCAGGGCCGCCGGCTCACCCATCGGCCAATGCCCGGTCGAGGCAGGCGAGCGCCGCCGCATCGGCAGGCAGGCCAATCCGCAGCCAGCGCCGGTCCTCCTCGAAGGGGCGCGTCAGGATGGAACGCCGGGCCAGCCTGTCGAACAGGGTCCAGCCATCCTCCGCCTCCACCAGGCGGAACAGCGGGCATTCGCCCCGCGCCGCCAACCCATGGCGCGCCAGCACGCCATCCAGTTGCGCCGCTCGCTCCCCCAGCGCCGTCACTGTCGCGTCGATCCACCTCCGGTCGCGATAGGCAGCGCCGCCGAACGCGATGGCTGCCGCGGAAACCGGCCATTCCCCCAGCATCCGCCGCGCCCGCGCGACGACCTCTCGCGGCCCAAGCAGAAAGCCCAACCTGACGCCGGCCAGCCCGAAGAATTTGCCGAAGGACCGCAACAGGATCAGCCGCCGCCCGTCACCCACTTCGCCCGCCAGGCTGCATGAAGGAACAGCGTCGGCATAGGCTTCGTCGACGATCAGCCATCCTCCGCCCTCTTCCAGCCCGGCCAGCCATTGCAGCAGGCGCGCAGGCGGCAGGATGCGGCCGTCGGGATTATTTGGGTTGGCCAGCAGCAGGGCCACCGCTTCGCGAGGCGGTTCTTCCCCATCGGGCAACGGGGCCCCTTGCGCGAAAATCTCCGCATGGGTGCGATAGCTGGGGACGAGCCAGCGAGCGGGCATGTCCAGCATCCGCCCCACCAGCCGCAATCCCGCCTCGCTGCCCGGCAGGGTGCAAAGATGGTCGGGATCTACCCCGAAACAGGCGGCGGCCGCCGCCTCCATCGCCGCCAGATCGCGCGGATCGGGCAAATGCCGCCAGTCGACGGCCAGATGATCGGCCCCCGGCCATGGGAAGGGGCTGATTCCGGTCGAAAGGTCGATCCACTCCTTCCCGCCATAGACGGCGCGGGCTTCCGCCAGGCGGCCGCCATGCCAGGCGAAACCGCTCATCGCGCCGCCACCATCGCCAGCAGCAGGGCGCTCTCCAGCAATTCGATGCCGGCGCCATGCCCATCCCCGGAGATGCCGCCGATCCGGGACCGCAGCCAAAGGCCCCAAAGCGGGATCAACGGGACCGCCGCGAAAAGGGCGGGCGCCCGATAACTCGCCGCCAGAGCCAGCATCGACCAGAGGATAAACGCCTCCGCCCGCCATCCGGCCCGAAAACGGCTCGCCAGTCCCTCGTGGAGCGGGGGCAGCCAGCGCGTCCAGAATAAAGGCCCGATGCGCGCCACCATCGCCACGGCCGCCAGCATCCATGGCGAAAAACTCTCCAGCCACAGCCGCAACAGCACCAGCTTGGCCAGCAATTGCAGACCGATGGCGACCACGCCGAAGCTGCCGACATGCGGATCGGCGAGGACGGCGGACAGGCGCGTCCGGTCGCCATGCGCCGCCCCCGCCGCATCCGCTATGTCGCCCAATCCGTCGAGATGCAGCGCCCCGGTCACGGCCACCCAGGCAAGCAGGCCGAAAAGAGCGCCCGCCCAGGGGTCGATCCGCATGCCCAGCCCGGCTCCGCCCGCGACCGCCAGGCCGACGGCGATGCCCGTTGCGGGCAGCCAGCGGACGGCGGCGGCGAAATCCCGCTCATCGACATGCTGCGCGGGCAAAGGCAGGCGCGTCATCAATTGCAGGGCCAGCACCAGCCTCTTCATGCGATCAGGCCCGTAATCTGCCCCGACGGTCCTTCGGGCCAGATCCGCAGACTCAGCACCGCGCCATAAGGCAGGTCCACCGCCCAGCCGCGCCGCGCGTCGAAGCCGCACAGCACAGACAGCGCCGCCCGGATCGCCCCGGCATGGCAGACCACCAGAACCGGCTCGCCCAGCGCGGCCAGCCCGTCCCCGATCCGATTGCATAGGTCGGTCCAGCTTTCACCCCCAGGCGGGGGAAATCCGTCCGGATCGTCCCAGAAGCGGGCAATATCCTCCGCCGGAAGGCGCGCCGGGTTGGCGCCCTCCCAATCCCCGAAATGCAGTTCCCGCCAGCGCGGGTCGACGCCCAACTCCACGTCCCGCTCCGCCGCGATCGCCGCGCCCGGCGTCCGCGCCCTGGCGAGGTCGGACGTCACCACTCGCGCGAAATCCAGATGCCGCGCCCGATCGACGCAGAGGGCGATCCCCTCCGCCTCCGGCGGAGCGTCCAGATGGCCGAGCAACCGTCCGGCAAGCTGCGGCGCGCCATGGCGCATCAGGTGGAGCGGAAAGGCATTCACAGCGCGCCGGCCACGGCCGCTTCGGCAAAGCTCGCCATGCCCCCATGCGCGGCCAGGGCGGATCGCACG
>NZ_ATDO01000095.1:0-104986 GCF_000445085.1 Sphingobium sp. HDIP04
ATCTGCGCGGCGACCGCGGCGCCGCTCCCCTCGCCCAGCCGCATGTCGAGCCGCAGCAGCGGCTCCAGCGCCAGAGCGGCCAGCAGGCGTTCATGCCCCGCTTCCGCCGACATATGGGCGGCCATGCAATGGTCGACGATCGCCGGATTATCCTTCGCCAGCGGCGCGACCGCCGCGCAGCCTATGAACCCGTCCAGCATGACCGGCACGCGCAGCATCCGCGCCGCCAGCACTGCGCCGGCCAGCGCCGCGATCTCGCGCCCGCCCAGCCTCCGCAAGGTTTCGAAGGCGTCGGCGCAATGCGCCCCGTGCAGGGCGAGCGCCAGCGATACCGCATCGGCCTTGCGCGCCAGCCCTTCGCCATCCACGCCTGTCCCGCGCCCCACCCAATGGGCCGCCGCACCCCCAAAGGCCTGCGCGCAGAGCGCCGCCGCCGGCGTGCTGTTGGCAATGCCCATCTCGCCCGGCAACAGCAGGTCGAGGCCCTCTTCCGCCGCCGCCGCTCCGGCATTGATCGCGCTCAGGCAATCCGCCTCGCTCATGGCCGCCTCCGCGCAGATGTCGCCGGTCGGCCGTTCCAGATCGAGCGCGACGACGGCCAGTTCCGCGCCGCAGGCCTGGGCCAGCGCGTTGATCGCCGCGCCGCCATGACGGAAATTGGCCACCATCTGCGCCGTGACCTCTGCCGGGAAGGCGCTGACGCCCCGCGCCGCGACGCCATGATTCCCCGCGAAGATAGCGGCGCGGATGCGCTCCGCCCGGGGCCGTTCCCGCCGCTGCCAGCCCGCCATGAACAGGGCGATCTCCTCCAGCCGCCCCAGCGAACCGGCGGGCTTCGTCAGCACCCGCTGCCGCTCCGCCGCCGCTGCGGCAGCGCCTGCGTCCAGGGCGGGAAGCTCCGCCAGAGCGGCGGCAAAGGCGGCCCGGTCGACGAAGCGGATCATGAACAGACGAAGCCGTCGGGCGGCGTGCGGACGATGAAATGCCCCTTCACCCCCTGCGGCCAGTCGGCATAGCGCACCACGCCCTCCTCGCTTTCGGCGTGGCGCGCCGCATAGTCCAGTATCGCCCGCGCGGCTTCCTCATCGGGGGTGAAGTCGCCCAGCACATAGCCGACCTTTCCGGTCCCGCGCACATGCACCGCGCAATGGCGATCGCAGGCGAAGAGGCAGGGCATGTCCTGCACCGCGACAGCCGCATAGGCGGGATCGCCGTCGCGAACCCTGTGAAGCGCCTCGACCAGCAGGGCGCCGCCTCGCCGCCCTGCCGCATCCGCCCGCTGCTCCGCCGAAAGACGGCAGGTCGAACAGACGACCACCGACGCCCCAGGCCCGACAGCCCGCAGCATCAGCAATGGCCCCGCAAATCAGTCATTCCACATCCTCCAGCCCGGCGGCATGCGCCCCATCGGGAACCGGGCAAGGGAGGACAGGCCGGCACCAGGGCAGGCGACAGGACTCCCCCCCGCGCGGTCGCACCGGCAAGGCGATGGCTGTCGCTCGGCGAGGAGACCCCCGTTCGCCCGGCACACCCTGTCCGGTCGAAGAACGACGGCGTCAGGCAGGTCTCCTGGCTCGCGGGTCGATGCTGTCCGGCCGCCTTCTCGAAACCCTGTCGGTTCAATGGCGCGATGGCCGGAAGGCTCGCCGCTTACAGTTGCAGGGGCAGCGCGGGCATTTCACCCGACTTCCCTTTTCATCCCCTTGCAGGGAACCTGTCGCGCCAGTGCTGATAAAGCCGGCTTCGATCAATCGCAAGGCCGGAAATGGGAGGGTGGCGACGCGGTCGGGCCTCGGCTTCCGCTGCCGTCCGTCCTGGAGGGAACGGCAGCCGCCCTTCGCGGGTTTCATGGCCATGTTGGCCAACGATTTCGGCACCACGCTCGTCCGCCTTGTCCTTGCGACGCTGCTCGGCCTTGCCCTGGGCTTCGAGCGGGAACGCAACGGCCATGATGCGGGCCTGCGCACCCATGGCCTGGTGTCGCTGAGTTCGGCCATGCTGACGCTGTCGGCGCTCGAATTGGTGGAAGTGCACCCGGACGGGGATCCGATCCGCGTGGTTCAGGGACTTGCGCAGGCGATCGGCTTCATTGCGGGCGGCCTTATCTTCGTGCGCGGCGGGGATGTGCGCAACATGACCACGGCCGCCAGCCTGTGGATGGCTGCGGCCGTCGGCATCACGGCCGGGGCGGGCCAATATGTGCTCGTGCTCGTCGGATCGCTGATCGCGCTGATGCTGCTTTCCTTGCTCCTCCTGGTCGAAAAGCGCATCGCCCGGCGAAGCCGCAAGGCGGACAGGCTGGAGGGCGACGCCATGCCCAACCGGCGCGGTTCCGTGGTCCCGGATCGCGAGGGTTGAACGGCAAATCCGCGCCGCCTTCCCCGGCTGCGCGCCCGGCGGTATAGGAAAAGAGCGAACCGATGCGAATGGAAAATCAGGGTTGCGATTCGCCTGCGACGCCGCGCTTCGCCCCGTCCGGAATCTGCCCAGGCGCCTGAGGAAAGAAAAATGAACAAGGACATCATCATCGCGGGCTATGCCCGGACGCCCATGGGCGGTTTTCAGGGCGCACTGGCCAGCGTCTCCGCCCCGGAACTGGGCGCCGTGGCGGTCAAGGCGGCGGTCGAACGCTCCGGCGCCGCGCCGGAAGCCATAGACCGCATCTATATGGGCTGCGTCCTGCCCGCCGCGCTTGGCCAGGCGCCAGCGCGGCAGGCGGCGCTGGGCGCGGGCCTGCCTCAATCCGTCGAAGCGACCACGGTCAACAAGATGTGCGGTTCGGGCATGCAGGCCGCGATCATGGCGGCCGAAGCGCTGAGCGCCGGGACGGTGGACATCGTCGTCGCCGGCGGCATGGAGAGCATGACCAACGCGCCCTATGCGCTGCCCAAGCATCGCTCCGGCGCGCGCATCGGCCATGATCGGATCATCGACACGATGATGATGGATGGGCTGGAGGACGCCTATGACCGCGGCAAGCCCATGGGCGCCTTTGCCGAGGACACGGCCCGCGACTATCAGTTCACCCGCGCGGAAATGGACGCCTATGCGATCGAAAGCCTCGCCCGCGCCAATGCGGCGATCGACAGCGGCGCCTTCGCTGGAGAGGTGGTGCCGGTCATCGTCAGGACGCGCGGCGGCGAGGTCCAGGTCGACAAGGACGAACAGCCCGGCAATGCAAGGCCGGAGAAGATTCCGTCGCTCAAGCCCGCCTTCGCCAGCGACGGCGCGATCACCGCGGCATCCTCCGCCTCCATCTCCGACGGTGCGGCCGCGCTGGTGCTGACCCGCGCCGACGTGGCGGAGAAGCTGGGCCTGGCGAGGGAAGCGCGCATCGTCGCCGCCGCAGCTCATGCCCATGCTCCCGCGCTGTTCACCACGGCCCCGGTCTTCGCGATCCGCAAGGTGCTGGAGAAGGCGGGCTGGTCCTCCGGCGATGTCGACCTCTACGAAGTGAACGAGGCGTTCGCCGCCGTCGCCATGATCGCGATGCGCGACCTCGATATTCCGCGCGACAGGATCAACGTCAATGGCGGCGCCACGGCGCTGGGCCACCCCATCGGCGCAAGCGGCGCGCGCATCATCGCAACGCTGGTGGCGGCGTTGAAGGCGCGGGGCCTCAAGAAAGGCGTCGCGGCGCTCTGCATCGGCGGCGGCGAAGCGACCGCCGTCGCCCTCGAAATCCTGTAAGCGACATCCGGGGCCGGCGCGATCCGGCAGGCGCCTGTCCTTGATCCATGTCCATCAAGTCATGAATTTGGCGTAGCGCAACTTGTCGCGAGGGAAGGTTCTGCACGCGGCCTAATGCCCGCTGCCGTATGGCCGCTTGACCTTCCTGATCTGGCCGATTCCCAGGAAGACCGTGACGATCGTCACCGGGAACAGCGCGACATCGATCCAGGCGGGCAGGTGCCATCCCTGAAGCTCCAGCGCTTCCTTCAGATGGTGCCAAAGGCCAAGGGCATAATAGCTGATGGCCACCACCGACAGCCCCTCCACCGTATGTTGCAGCCGCAATTGCAGCGCGGTCCGGCGGTCCATGGAAGCCAGCAGGTCGCGGTTCCGGCGGGCAAGGGCGGTGTCGACCCGCGTGCGCAGCAAGGCGCTGGTCCAGGCGGTCCGCTGCGCCAGATCCTCCAGCCGGCGGGTGAAGGCATCGCAGGTGCGCATGGCCGGCAGCAGTCGCCGCTCGGTGAAGTCGTCGAGCGAGCGGTAGCCCCGCACCGGCGCGACGGCGAGGCGGCGAATGCGGTCGCGGCAGATTTCCGCATAGGCCTGCGTCGCGCTCATGCGGTAGCGGGTGCGCGCCACGATCCCGGCCAGCTCCGCGCTCAATGCGGAAAGTTGCTCCAACACCTGATCGGCATCCGCATCCTTCTGCGCGACGCGGCTCGTGATCGCCGTCAGCCGCTGTTCCAGCGCGGTGAGCAAGGGCGTCGCCTGTTGCGCTTCGGGCAGGCCCAGCAAAGCGATCTTGCGATAATTGCCCAGTTCCTGAAGCCGCTGGACCAGTTGCGAACTTTCGCCGCCCTGCAATCCCTTGTCATGGATGAGCAGCCGGCCGAAGCCGTCGGCGTGCAGGCGAAAGTCGCTCCAGATGCGGGCTTGGCCGTCCGCCACGTCGGAAATGATGAGGTCGTCGGTGGCGAAATGCGCCGCGATCGCAGCGGGCGGCAGCTCGTTCATGACCATCGCGATCTGGGTGGAACGGATCACCCTGCCCGGCATGTCCGCCATCCATGCGGGCACATCGCCAAATGGCGAGAGGTCGAACAGCGTCGCGCCCTCGACCGCCGCCAGGAAGCTGTAGGTCATGAATTCGGTATGACGCTCCCAGGAGAAATGGAGGTCGCCGATCCGCGCCGCGAGGAAGCGGTCGCCGGGCTTGAGAGCGGGAAAACGGTCGGACAGGAGGGCGATGCCCTTCTCGGCCTGCTGCTCGTCGACCAGCAGCACGAATTGCAGGGCAAGGGCAGGCGCATCGAACCGGGGCAGGCCGCGAATATGCATTTCCCGCGACAGGGAAGCCCGCAGCGGATGGTCCCGCTGGCTGAGCGCCGCAAAGGGATCGCTGGTCATGTCGTCCATGGGCCGGTTCTTCCTTGGCAGGCTTGCGTTATTAAGTCCGACAATATCGTCCTTGTCGATTCATAATGCGGCGGGATCGCCATTGGCAATCCGCCCTGCCCTAAAGGATGACAGGCAAATGGGCGGAGATCGGTCAGGCCGCCCGGCCCCTGCTATTTGAACAGGTCGAGCGGGATCGCCTCGGCCATGGCGCGATAGCCTTCGGGCGAAGGATGCAGCGCATCCCCGACATCATAGCGCGGAAGCAGGCGGTCGGGACGGGCGGGATCGCGCATCGCCCGGTCGAAATCGATCACCCCGTCGAAATTCCCCGGCTCGCGAATCCAGCGGTTGACGGCCTGCCGGTCGGCTTCGTTGCGGGCGTCGGGATGATAATAGTCGTTGCCCACGAAGGGCAATATGGTTCCGCCGATCACCTTGATGCCCCTGGCGCGCGCCCGCATGACGATCTGGCGATAGGCGCCGATGATGCGCGATACCAGCCGCGCATGTTCCGCATCGCTCACCTGCGTTTCACGCGTCAGCGTGCCGATGTCGTTGATGCCCTCCAGCAGGATCAGAAAGCGCGCGCCCGGCTGCGCCAGGACGTCGCGGTCGAGCCGGGCCAGCGCATTGGGGCCAAGGCCGTCGTTCAGCAGGCGGTTGCCGCCTATGCCCTGGTTGACGATGGCCAGATGCCGCGTCGCCGGATCGGCCTGGAGCCGCCGGGCGAGATTGTCGGTCCAGCGGTCGTTGCCGTTCGTGGTCGACCCTCGTCCATCGGTAATGGAATCGCCCAGCGCGACGATCAGTTGCGCCGCCGCGCAGCGCTCCACCTCCAGCCCGGCGAGCGAGAACCAATGCTCCACCGTCTGCGCGCCCGCCATGGCGGGGTCGGTCAGATGATCGCCCTTGAGCAGCCAGGAGGTCGCCCGCGATCCGGGGTGAGAGGTCTGGCCCGAAGGCTCCTCATCAAAGGCGATGCTGATCGCCAGATCGTCAAAGGCGCGGACCGGCAGCGCCACCGGATCGGACAGATATTCGGCGCCGGCCGGGATCGTCACATCGCCGCGCCCGTCGAAGCGTAGCGGAATGAGGGTCTTCGCATCGATGGCCGGCGATCCGGCACGCAGCGCCCGCGCAATGCTGGCGCCCCTTATGTGCAGGGGGGCGGTGCCGGCGAGGTTGGACAGGCGCACGCGCAGCCGGTCGCCCGCGATGGAGGGCCGGACGATCTGCCGCAGGCTGCTGTCCGCCAGCATGCCCGGCGCCAGCGCATTGTCCCCGGTCGGCGCCATCTGGGCGGAGGCCCAGGCCGCCGTCCAATGTCCCGGGCATGACGCCGCCCAGGCCGGGGTCGCGACGCAGGCCGCCAGCGGGAGGAGAAAGGCGGCAAGGGTCAACCGCATGGGCTTGTCCTCATCGAATGAAGAAAGGGGGCCGGTCTTGCGACCGGCCCCAGGCTCCTTGGGGGAGGATCAGAAATTCGCGCGAATGCCCGCCAATATGGTCCGCCCCGGATAGTAGATCGAATAGGGCGCATTATCATATTCGAAGGTGGTGCGGATCGGCTCGTTGGCGATGTTCAGCACATCCAGCGTCAGGCGCATCGCCTTGTTGAGGAAGGGCAGTTGATACCCCGCCGACAGGTCGAGCTGACCACGGGCATCATTGCGCAGGGCGGCGCCGGTAATGCCGTTCTGCGGCGCGTTGACCGCGATCGACTTGTCGTTCCAGACATAGTTCAGACTGACGGACAGGCCGTTATTTTCATAGAAGCCCTGGAGATTGTACGACCATTTGGAAACGCCGGTCGCCACCAGCCTGGTCGCCTGACCCGGCATCAGCTTCGACGATTGCTTGAGGTAAGTGCCGTTGGCGGAGAAGCCCAGGCCCTTCACCAGGAAGTCGAGCGGCTGCACCCAGGTCGCCTCGACGCCCTTGATCTTGAGGTCGCTGAGGTTGATCGGCCGGTTCACCGAAACGATCAGGTCGTTGATCGCAACGCCGGTCGATGCCGCGCGGTTGGTCAGCGCCTGCTGCTGGGTTGCGATCAGGCTGTCATAGGGGATGTTGAGCGACCCGAAGGTGACGTCCTGGGACTGGGTGACGGTGAAGCCCTGGACATTCTTCTGGAACAGCGACAGCCCGACATAGCCGATGCCGCCGGTGTAGATTTCGCCGCCCAGATCGTAATTGTCGGAAGTATAGGGCTTCAGCGTCGGATTGCCAGCGGTCGCCACCAGCGCCGATGGATCGGTGAAGGTCACGCCCGGCAGGATCTGGCTGGCGTCCGGCCGCGTCATGGTCCGCGAGGCGGAGGCGCGCAGCTTCACATTGTCGGCGATGTCGTAGGTCAGGTTGATGGACGGCAGGAAATTGTCATATTTCGACCGCGAAGTGATGTCGACGATCGCCGTGCCCACCTGGCTGGGACCGACCACCAACTGGTCCGTGGCGGCGTAGCGCATGCCGGCATTGATGTGCAGGTCGCGATCCGCGATGGTGGTGACGCCGTTCAGTTCAAAATAGGCGCCCCACACCTTTTCGTCCATGTCGCCGGTTGCGCCGCCGGTCACCGCGCCGCGCGTTTCCGGCGCGCTGTCGCGATAGCTGTAATAGTCGGTCGCATCCTTGATCGCGCCGAAATCAGGCATGATGAAGGCGTTATAGCCGATATTGCGGTTCGCCAGATGGCCGAAATTGCCCACCGTCATCGGCATCAGATATTGCGGAATGGCGCTGGTCGGAATCGATCCGGTGGCGCCGGTGCAACCCGTGCCGCAGACCGAAAGCTGATAGGCCTGGCTGTTATCATAGGCGCGGATCGAACGGGTCGCCCGGTCATAAGCGGCCCCGACCTTCACGTTGAACGCGGCATCGCCCAGCATGACGTCCAGATGCGCGCCCTTGGTTTCCGTCTTGCGACGGACCAATGCGATGTTCTGGCGATACCATTGCCAGCCCAGATTGGGATCGTTCAGGTCGACATTGGTGGTGATCGACGGATAGTAGCCCTGCATGTTGTCATAATAGACGTCGACGCCGGAATTGGGCGGCGTCTGGAACGCGAAGGTCGGCTGCTCGCGGAAGAAGCGGCTCTTGGAATAATTGGCGCTGAGATCGACCTTCAACGTGTCGGTCGGCTGCCAGCTCAGGCTGGGATTGATGTTCCAGAATTTGGTGGTCTGCTTGAATTGGCTCGCCTCCAGGAAGAAGGAGGAGTTGGCGAAGGTGCCCGACGTCACGACGCCGTTGTCGTCGACGGTGAGGTCGATCGGAATCATGCCGCCGGTCGCCTGCGCGCCTGTGCCCGGGCCGGAATTGCGGACCTGCCAGTTCATGTTGATGCGTGAATAGTCGCGCTTCGACCTGGCCCAGATGCCGTCCAGGGCAAAATGCAGCGTATCGCTGGGCCGCCATTCGAGCGAGGCCAGGGCGGAGATGCGCGAACGGTCGCCATCGGTCAGCGTATTGCGGCCCAGGCGCGGCAGCAGCGCGGTGCTCAGCTGGTTGCGGGTCAGGCCGGATGTCGCGACGACATCGACCGGCTGACCGGGGATGAGGCCATGCCCGGCATTGGCGGGCACGGTCGATGCCCAAAAGAAGTTGTTGCCGCCAGCATCGGGCACGCCATTGACCGGACCCAGATTGCCGTCGGTCCAGCCGACCGTGTCGAAGCCGTCGATGCGCGTCTTCGTCTTGACGCCAGCGACGCCCACCAGGATGCCGAACGTGTCGGTCGTATGGCTGGCGACGATCGCGCCGCGCGGGCTCAGCTTTTCATTGCTGTCGGTATATTGGCCCTGCGCGACCACGGTGACATGGGTGCCCGGCTTGTCGAAGGGGCGGGCGTTGCGCAGGTTGACGGTGCCCGCAATGCCGCCTTCCAGCGTAGAGGGCGATGGCGTCTTGGCAAGGTCGAGGCGGGTGAAGAGTTCGGACGGGAAGAAGTCGAGGTCGACTTCGCGATTGGCGCTGCCGCCGTTCGTGCCGCCGTCCGACGCGACCTGAAGCTGCGATCCGTTCAGCAGCACGCGGGTGAAGCTGGGGCCAAGGCCGCGAATCGCGACCTGCGTGCCTTCGCCGCTGATGTCGCGGTTCAGGCGCACGCCCGGCATGCGGTTCAGCGTTTCAGCCAGGTTGGTGGCGGGCAGCTTGCCGATGTCTTCGGCAAAGATGGAATCGCCGAAGGCTACGGCGTTCTTCTTGGCGTTGGTCGCGCTCTGCAAGCTGCCGCGAATGCCGGTCACGACGATGTCGGCGGCTTCATCCTGCTGGGCGACGGGTTGAGCGGCGGGCTGGGCCGCGCTGTCCTGGGCGATCGCCGCCTGGGCCAGCGTCAGCGCGCCGAAGGCCGAGGCCGCGCAAAGCGCCATGCGGAAAGAACGAATATGAGAATCGGCCATCAAAAATCCCCTCCTGAGCGCAGCTTCCGCCTATCCGGTAAGCCTGTCTGGTAGCGCTATCAGTCAGCCTTTGATAAACCCTGAGTTATTTTTGTCAAGCCCGGAACCGACTTTATTGGTAACGGTACAAGCGGACTTTCTGGATCTGGAAGTCCCAGGCGCAATCGATCCCGGCGAGACTCGGACCAGCTTCCACAGGCGCCAAGGTGACGGCGATGCCCGGCCGGCGATCGGTCGATCCTCTGGCCCTGTCTGTATGACGCCACCTGCGTTAACGGTATCAGGCGTTGCAACGAGTCTCTGAATGCCGGGCGCCAAAGTCGACCCTGGCGAATTGCATCATATCCGTTCCTGGAAGGTGGAGAGCGCCGCCAACGCCCCGTGCGTTTCGAGGATGGCGAGCCACCGGATCAGCGCCATGCGGAAAGCCGCATTCGCGGCCAGGGCGGGCGGCACCACCGCGTCGAGGCGCAGGATCGCGGCGACCCGCTCCTCCGCCGTATCGGCATCCGCGAGGCGGGCAGCGATCGCGCCTGCCAGGGGATCGTCGACACCATGCGCGTTGCCCAGATCGTCCCGGCCCGCCTGCCAACGCATCCAGGCCGCGACGGCGAGCGAGAGCGCCTCTATCCCCTGCCCCGCCGCCAGCCTCGCGGCGATGGGGGCGAGCAGGCGCTGGGGCAGCTTCTGCGATCCGTCCATGGCGATCTGGCGCGTGCGATGGCGCAGCGTCGGATTGTCGAAGCGGGCCATCAACGCGTCGCGATAGGCGGCGAGGTCCAGTTCCGGCGGCGGCGACAGCGTCGTCTGCGCCTCGTCCCACAGCGCCTCGACAAAGGCGCGGATCGCCGGCAGCGCCAGCGCCTCATGCACATGGTCGATGCCCGCAAGGCCGCCCAGATAGGCGATGCCGCTATGCGCGCCATTCAGCAGACGCAGCTTCGCCTCCTCCCACGGGGCGACGGCGGCGGTCAATTGCACCCCTGCTCCGAATTTCGGGCACGGGCCGCAAAATCGGTCCTCGATCACCCATTGGATGAAGGGTTCGGTCTTGACCATCGCCCGGTCTTCCACCTCCAGCCGCACGGCGAGCGCGGCGACATCGTCCGACGTGGTGGCGGGCACGATGCGGTCGACCATGGTTTCGGGAAAGGCCCCCTCTTCCCCGATCCATTCGGCCAGCGCGGGATCGTGGCGGCGCGCCAGCGCCAGCACGGCATTGCGCAACCGCTGCCCGTTATGCGGCAGATTGTCGCAGGAAATCGCCGTGAAGGGCGGCAGGCCCAGGGCCTTCCGCATCGCCAGGGCCGCCACCAGATAGCCCGGCGCCGTCTGCGGCCTGGCCAGCGAGGCGAGATCGGCCGCCAGTTGCGGATCGTCCTCGATCAGCGCGCCGGTCGCTGGATCGAGCCTGTAGCCCTTCTCGGTAATGGTCAGCGTCACGACATGGGTGTCGGGCGACGCCAGGGCGTCCAGCAAGGCCTGCGGCTCCTCCGGCGCGACGATGACCCGCTGGACCGCGCCGATGATCCGCACCCGCTCGGACGAGCCGTCCCGCACCAGCATGGCGTAGAGGCCGTCCTGCGGCACCATCTGGTCGCGCACCTGCGGCGAGCGCAAGGAGGCGGCGATAATGCCCCAGCGCAGGTCGCCGGCATTCAGCACGTCGTCGAAAACCGCCGCCTGATGGGCGCGGTGGAAGGCGCCGATGCCCAGATGAACGACGCCAGCCCTCACCGCAGCGCGATCATAGGCAGGCCGGATCACATCGGCGGGCAATGTGCCGAGCGTCGCGGAGGATAGGCGCCTCACAGCTTATAGGCCTGCTTCACCAGGTCGTAGGACAGGGCGCGGGCGAGTTCGAAGGCCTCGTCTTCTTCCAGTCGGTGTTCGGCCACCAGCCGCGCCAGCCAGGCGCAGTCCATCCGCCGCGCCATGTCGTGCCGCGCCGGAATCGACAGGAAGGCGCGGGTGTCGTCGTTGAAGCCGACCGTGTTGTAGAAGCCCGCCGTCTCGGTCGCGCGCTCGCGGAAGCGGCGCATTCCTTCCGGACTGTCATGGAACCACCAGGGCGGACCCAGCCTCAGGGCGGGGTAATGGCCCGCCAGCGGCGCGAGTTCGCGGGAATAGACATCCTCGTCCAGGGTGAAGAGGATCAGCGTCAGGCGCGGATCGTTGCCGTAGAGGTCGAGCAGGGGCTTGAGCGCCTGGACGAACTCTCCGGCCGCCGGAATGTCGCCGCCCTTGTCCCTGCCGAAACGCGCCAGAACGGCTGCATTATGGCTGCGATGCACGCCTGGATGAAGCTGCATCACCATGCCGTCCTCGATCGACATGCGCGCCATTTCCACCAGCATATGGCCACGGAACAATTCGGCGTCGCGGTCGCTGACGGGACCGGACATGACGCTGGCATAAAGCGCCTCGATCTCCGCCTTGCCGAGATGCGCAGTGAAGGCCGTGGGATGGCCATGATCGGTGGAGGTCGCCCCGGCGGCGCGGAAATCGGCGCGACGCCTTTCATGGGCACGCAGATAGCCGGCGAAACTGCCCGCATCCTCCCCCGCCATGGCGCAGAAGGCGCGGACATTGTCGGCAAAGCCGCGCACCGCCGGATCCATCACCGGGTCGGGCCGATAGGCGGTGATCACCCTGCCGCCCCAGCCGGACGCCCGGATCGCGCGGTGATGGTCCAGCGGGTCCAGCGGTCCTTCGGTGGTGGCGATGACCTCTATGCCATGGCGTTCGAACAGGGCGCGGGGACGGAAAGCGGGCGTCTTCAGCGCAGCGTCGATGATGTCGTAATAATGGTCGGCGGTGTCCGCCCCTAGCCGGACGTCGATGCCGAAGGTTTCGGCGAAGACCCAGTCGAGCCACATGCGGGACGGCGTGCCCCGGAACAGGTGATAATGGGCGGCGAACCTGTGCCAGATGGCGCGGGGATCGGTTTCCGTGGGGCTGCCGTCCCTGGTCGGAACGCCCAGCTCCTCCAGCTTCACGCCCTGGCTCATCAGCATGCGGAAGACATAATGATCCGGGACGATCAGCAGTTCGGACGGATTGGGGAAGGGGTCGTCATAGGCGAACCAGCGCGGATCGGTATGCCCGTGCGGGCTGACGATGGGCAAATCCCTGACCGTGGCATGGAGCGCGCGGGCGATGTCGCGGGTGCGCGGCTCGGCGGGGAAAAGGCGGTCGGGGTGGAGCTTCAGCGGCTTCATGAACGGGGTTCCGAAAGGGTGACGGGCGCGTAGCGCGGCACGATGAGGTGGACGACCAGCAGCGCGACCAGATAGGCGCAGGCCGCGACGATGAAGATCGGCTGGAAGCTGCCGACGCTTTCCAGGATCATGCCGGCGAACTTCGCCATCAGCATGCCGCCGATGGCGCCCGACAGCCCGCCAAGGCCGATGACCGATCCCGCCATCCAGCGGGGAAAGAGGTCGCCCGGCAGCGCATAGACATTGGCGGAAAACCCCTGGTGCCCGGCGCAGGCAAGGCCGATCAGCCCGACCGCCACCCACAGGGCCGGCGCCTGCGCAGCGAAGGCGATGGGAAGGGCGCAGAGCGCAGCGCAGAACATGGCCGTCTTGCGGGCGCGGTTGATGCTCATGCCCCGGCCCATCAGGCGCGACGACAGCCAGCCGCCCGTGACCGACCCGACGTCCGCCAGCAGATAGACGGCGATCAGCGGCGGGCCGAAGTCCAGCATCTTGACGCCATATTGCTTGTTGAAGAAGTCCGGCAGCCAGAAGAGGAAGGTCCACCACACCGGATCGATCAGGAAGCGGGCGGCGATATAGGCCCAGGTCTGGCGGTGGCGGAACAGGGTGCGCCATTTGACCGGGCGCTGCGGCTCCTGCGGATCGGCTTCGATCCAGGCGAGTTCCTCCTGCGACAGGCCCTTCTTCTCCCGCGGGCGGCGATAGAAGCCGAGCCATGCCGCCAGCCAGGCCACCGTCAGCAGGCCGGTCAGGATGAAGGCCCAGCGCCAGCCCATGGTGACGGCGATGACGGGCACGATCAGCGGCGTCAGGATCGCGCCGACATTGGACCCGGCATTGAAGATGCCGATGGCGAAGGCGCGCTCCTTCTTGGGGAACCACTCATTGGTCGCGGCGATGGCGGCGGGGAAGGTTCCCGCCTCCCCGACGGCCAGCGGAATGCGCGCAAGCAGCATCCCCGCCGTAGAGGTGAAGAAGATGTGCATGACGTGGCCGACGGTCCACAGCCCGACTGCCAGCGCATAGCCCGCCCGCGCCCCGATGCGGTCGATCAGCCGCCCGAAGAAGACATAGGCGATGCCGTAGCCCGCCTGGAACCAGATGGCGAGGTCGGCATAGCCGCTCTCGCTCCAGCCGTAGCGGGCCTGGAGATCGGGCTTGAGCGTCGGCAGGACCAGCCGGTCGACATAGCTCAGCACCACCGCCGCGAACAGCAGGGCGCAGACGATCCAGCGGACCTTGCCGGAGGGTTTGGGGATGGATCGGGTCATGGTCGGTCCCTATGATCCGTCATCCCCGCGCAGGCGGCGATCCATTTCACGCCCCAAGTCCCGCCGAACGCCGGGAGATGGATTCCCGCCTGCGCGGGAATGACGGAGAAAGAGGGGCAGGCACGGATCACCAACTGAACATCGTGCCGTCTTCCAGCCGGTTCACCGGCAGGAAGGCGCGCTTATATTCATATCCGGCGGCCAGTTTCTCGTCGATGTCGACGCCCAGGCCCGGCGCCTCGCCCGGATGCATCATGCCGTCGGAGAAAGTGTAGGCATGGGGAAAGACCGCGTCGGTCTCAGGCGTGTGCCGCATATATTCCTGAATGCCGAAATTGGGGACGCTGAGGTCGAAATGCAGCGCTGCGGCCATGCACACCGGCGACAGGTCGGTCGCGCCATGGCAGCCGGTGCGCACCTGATAGAGATCGGCCAGCGCGGCGATCCGGCGCAGATGGGTGATCCCGCCCGCATGGACCACGGTCGCGCGGATATAGTCGATAAGCTGGTTCTGGATCAGATCCTTCGCGTCCCAGATCGAATTGAAGATCTCCCCCACCGCCAGCGGCGCGGTGGTGTGCTGGCGGATCAGCCGGAACGCCTCCTGGTTTTCCGCCGGCGTCGCATCCTCCAGCCAGAAGGGGCGATATGGCTCCAGATCCCGGCCCAGACGTCCGGCCTCTATGGGGGTCAGGCGGTGATGGATGTCGTGCAGCAGGTGCACGTCCCAGCCCAGCGCTTCGCG
This sequence comes from Sphingobium sp. HDIP04, assembly GCF_000445085.1. NCBI lineage: Bacteria > Pseudomonadati > Pseudomonadota > Alphaproteobacteria > Sphingomonadales > Sphingobiaceae > Sphingobium > Sphingobium sp. HDIP04. Next base: position 14,717 of record NZ_ATDO01000095.1, read on the forward strand.
GGCGGCCTTGAACAGTTCGGGGACGACGCGAAGATATTTGGACGTGTTCCAGACATTTTCGGTCGGCAGGTCGGCGTCGGCGGGTTCGTAGAAATATTTGTCTTTCGACACGCCATAGGTCGACGCCATGCCCGGCACGCCGCATTGCAGGCGGATCGCCTTGTAACCCTGCGCCTGATATTCCAGCGCGGCGTTGATCGTGTCCTCTATGGTCGTGCCGTTGGCGTGACCATAGACCATCGCCCCCTCCCGGCTGGCCCCGCCCAGAAGCTGATAGACCGGCAGGCCCGCAATCTTGCCCTTGATGTCCCACAGCGCCATGTCGACCGCCGCGATGGCGGTCATCGTCACCGGACCGCGCCGCCAATAGGCGCCCTTGTAGAGATATTGCCAGATGTCCTCGATCCGGTGCGCGTCGCGCCCGATCAGGCAGGGAACGACATGATCGGCCAGATAGCTCCCCACCGCCAGTTCCCGGCCGTTGAGCGTGGCGTCGCCCACGCCATGGACGCCTTCATCGGTGATGATCTTGAGCGTGACGAAATTGCGGCCGGGACAGGTGACGATGACCTTGGCATCGATGATCTTGGGCATTGGGATGGTCCTGTTCAGATGATTTCGAGCGTGGTTTTCTGGAGGTTTTCGCTGTCCGGCCCGGTCATGATGTCGAACAGGCCGGGTTCGACCACTTCCTCCATGTCCAGATTCCAGAACGCGAAGGCGGCGGGCTTCAGAGTCATGCGCACGGCGCGGCTCTCGCCGGGGGCCAGCGTGACGCGTTCGAAGCCCTTTAGCTCCTTGATCGGCCGTGTGACGCTGGCGGTCCGGTCGCGGACGTAAAGCTGGACGACCTCGTCGCCGGGCCTCTGCCCCATATTGCGGACGTCGACCTCCACCGTCACCTCGCCGCCCGTGCCGATGCGCGGCGACGACAGGCGGGGCGGCCCAAACTCGAAACGGGTGTAGCTGAGGCCGAAGCCGAAGGGGAAAAGCGGCGAAATATCCTCGAACACATAGCCGCGCCGGGCGGACGGCTTGCGGTTGTAGAAGATCGGAATCTGCCCCGCATCGCGCGCCACGGTGACGGGCAGCTTCGCGCCGGGATTGACGTCCCCGAAAAGGATGTCGGCCATGGCGGTGCCGCCTTCCTGCCCCGGATACCAGCATTCCAGCAGCGCGTTGGCGCCCTCCGCAACCGTGGGATAGCTGGGCGGGCGGCCATTGATCGCGCACACCACCACCGGCTTGCCGGTCGCCTTCAGCGCGGCGAACAGTTCGTTCTGCTCGCCCAGCAGGTCCAGGCTCGTGCGGTCGCCCAGATGGTTCTTTGCAAAGCCTTCCCGGCTGGTCTGTTCCGTGTCGCCTATGGCGAGCAGGACGATGTCCGCTGATTTCGCCACCTCGACCGCCTGCGCGATCAGTGCGCGGTTCTCCGCCGGATCGGCCAGCAGCACCTCGTCCGCCGAGCGATCCTCGCTCCGCGTGATGAAGACGCCTTGGGCGTGGACGACCTCCGCCTTGCCCTTGAGCTTCGCCTGCACGCCTTCCAGCAGGGAGACGGCCTGGCGCGGAACGCTGCTATAGCCGCCCAGTCGCGCAATGGCGGCATTGGGACCGATCACCGCGACCCGCTTGTGCGCGCCGGGCATGAGCGGCAGCGTGCCGTCATTGCCGAGCAGCACGATGGAACGCTGCGCCGCCTTCAGCGCCAGCGCGCGCGCCTCCGCATTGCCGGCCAGTCGCTCATGATCCTTGCGCGGCCAGGGATTTTCGAACAGGCCCGCGCGGAACTTGAGCGTCAGCATCCGGGTGCAGGCCAGATCGACCGCCTCAAGCGGCACTTTGCCCGCGCGGACCTGTTCGACGAGCGTCCGATAGGCCTGGCCATCGGGCAGCTCGCAATCCACGCCCGCCCGCAGAGCGGCGCGCGCGGCCGCCTCCGGGTCGGGCTGGACATGGTGGATCGTATCCAGTTCGTGGACCGCGCCATAATCGCTGACGACGGCGCCGTCGAAATGCCATTCGCCGCGCAATATGTCGTTCAGCAGCCAGCGGTTCTGGTGCGAAGGCACGCCGTCTATCTCGTTATAGGACGGCATGACGGCGGCGATGCCGGTGCGCTTCACCACTTCCCGGAAGGGCGGAAAGAAATTTTCGCGCAGTTCCCGTTCGGAGATCGGCGCGGGTGCGATATTCTCGCCGCTCTGGGGTTGGCCATGGCCGGTCATGTGCTTGAGCGTCGCCATGACCTTGTCCGGGCCGATCTGCCTGCTCCCGCCCTGAAGGCCGCGCACGGCGGCCACGCCCATCTCGCCGCAGAGATAGGGGTCTTCGCCGAAGGTCTCCTCGATCCGGCCCCAGCGCGGGTCGCGGGCGATGTCCACCACCGGCGAAAGCGCCAGATGGACGCCGCGAGCCCGCACCTCGCGAGCGATGACCGACTGGACATCCTCCATCAACTGGCGGTCGAAACTGCCGGCCAGCCCGATCGCCATGGGAAACATGGTCGCCTCGGTCGCCATAAGCCCGTGCAGCGCCTCCTCATGGAACAGCACGGGGATGCCGAGCCGCGTCTCCTCCATCGCCCATTTCTGGACGGCGGTGATGAAGGCGACCGTCTCGGCGGGCGTCCGCCAGCGCGCACCCACGCCGCCCGCCTGGGTCGATCCGTTGGGCGCGCCGCGACGGTCGGACGGGCGGGTGATCTGGCCGAAGCCGTCGGGATAGGCCTTGCTCGCCTTGGCGGGAGAGAAGGTCAGATCGTCCATGACGTCCGCCTTGGTCGCCCAGAGCGCGATGATCTGGCCGACCTTCTCCTCCAGCGTCATGCGCGCCAGCAGATCCCTGACGCGCAGGTCGATGGGGGCGGCGGCATCCTTGTAGAGCGGCCCGCCCTTCCCCTTCGCAACGGCGGGCGCAGCGGCGAGCAGCGAGGTCGAGGCAAGCAGGCCCAGCGCCTGGCGGCGCGCGAAACCGCTCATGGCGCCACCGTCAGCGTAGCGGATTTGAGCGCGACCGAACTGTTGCCGGTCATGATCTCGAAATCGCCCGGCTCGACCACGCGGTCCATATGATCGTTCCACATCTGGAGCGCTTCCGGCCCGATCGTGAAGGTCACCGTGCGCACCTCGCCGGGCTTCAGCGTCACGCGCTGAAAGCCCTTCAACTCCTTGATAGGCCGGGTGACCGAACCGACCTTGTCCCGCACATATAATTGGACGACCTCGTCGCCCTCGCGCCGGCCGCTATTGCGCACGTCGACCGACACGCGGGTCGTGCCGCCGACGCCGATCTTCGCGGCCGACAGGCGCGGCGCGGACAGGTCGAAGCTCGTATAGCTGAGGCCGAAGCCGAAGGGGTAAAGCGGATCGGTCGTATCGAAGAGATAGCCGCGCCGGGCGCTGGGCTTCACATTGTAGAACATCGGCAACTGCCCTGCCGAACGCGGGATCGTCACCGCCAGCTTGCCGCCCGGATTGACGTCCCCGAACAGCACGTCCGCCACGGCATGGCCGCCCTGCTCGCCCAGATACCAGCCTTCCAGAATGGCGTCGGCCTGTTCCGAAACCTTGACGGTGGAGGCCGGACGGCCGTTGATGAGCACCACGGCGATCGGCTTGCCCAGCGCCTTGAGAGCGTCGAACAGTTCCTGCTGCTCGCCCACCAGGTCCAGGCTGGGGCGGTCGCCCAGATGATTGTCGGCCCACCCTTCCCGGCTCGATTGTTCCGTGTCGCCCAGCGTCAGGACGATGCGGTCGACATGGCGGGCCGCCTCGACCGCCTGGGCGATCAGGCGGCGGTTTTCCGCGGGATCGGACCGGGTGACCTTGTCGGCCCACCAATCGTCATTCTCCGTGATCCTGACGCCCTGCGCGAAGACGATCTTCGCCCGATTCCCGACTTTCGCCCTGATGCCTTCAAGAATCGAGACGCTATGCGGGGGCTGGCCATAATAGCCGCCCAGCCGCGCCACGGCGGCGCTGGGACCGATGACGGCGATGCTGCCCTCCGGCTTCAGCGGCAGCATGCCGTCATTCTTGAGCAGGATGATGGAACGCTGCGCCGCCTTCAGCGCCAGAGCGCGCGCCCGCGCATCATTGGTGATCTTCTCCGAAGTGGCGGCGTCGGCATAGGGATTTTCGAACAGGCCGGCGCGGAACTTCAATTCCAGCATATGCCGCACGGCACGGTCGACCAGCCCCTCGCCGATCTTGCCCTCGCGCACCTGGCGGCCGAGCGTCGCGTAGGAAAGACCGTCGGGCAGGTCCGCATCCACGCCCGCATCCAGCGCGCGGCCCGCCGCCTGCTCCAGATCGGCGGCGACATGGTGGATGCTCATCAACTGGTCGACCGCCGAATAGTCGCTGACCACCGCGCCCCTGAAGCCCCATTCGCCGCGCAGCACATCGCGCAGCAGCCAGCGATTGGCGTGGGAGGGCACGCCGTCGATCTCGTTATAGCTGGCCATCACCGCCTCGATCCCGGTGCGTTTCACCACCTGTTCGAAGGGCGGAAAGAAATTCTCGCGCAGTTCGCGTTCGGAAACCGGCGCCGGACCGACATTGGTGCCGCTTTCGGGCTGGCCGTGGCCGGTCAGATGCTTGAGCGTCGCGAAGACCTTGCCCGGCGGCAGCAGGCGCGACCGACCCTTGCCTTGCAACCCCTCGACAGCGGCGACGCCCATCTCTCCCACCAGATAGGGGTCTTCGCCATAGGTTTCCTCGATCCGGCCCCAGCGCGGATCGCGGGCGATGTCGACCACCGGGGAAAGGACCAGGCTGACGCCGCGCGAACGGATTTCGCGGGCGATGACGGCATTCACCTCGCGCAGCAGGTCGGGATCCCAGGAGGAGGCCATGGCGATCGACTGCGGGAAGCTGGTAGCGCCAACAGCCGCATAGCCGTGCAGCCCTTCCTCATGGAACAGGATCGGGATGCCCAGTCGGGTCTGCGTCGTCGCCCAGCGTTGCAGCGCGTTGACCAGCGCCACCGTCTGGCGCGGATTGCGGCCGGGGACTTCGCGGGGGGAGAATGCCCCCTTGGCATCGGAGGGACGCGTGAACTGTCCCATGCCATGGGGAAAGCGCTGCGCCAGTTTCGATGGGTCGAGCTGCAAGCTGTCGTCGAAAATCCTGACCTTTTCGGTCCAGACCGCCGTGATCTGGGCGATCTTCTCCTCCAGCGTCATGCGGGAGAGCAAGTCGTCCACCCGCGATTCGATGGAGGCGTTCGCATCCTTGTACAGCGGACGGGCGCCCGTGGACGCGGGCGCCGCCGGAACGGGAGCGGCGGGCGTCGCGACCGCCAGCGTCAGCAGCGAAACCGCGCCCAACAGCTTGCGCACCCGGATCACGAAACAGCCTCTCCCCTTTTTTGCGGCGGCTTCCAGCTTTTTGCTTGCCGCATCCCAACTGATAGCGTTAACATTGCTCAGACAAGAGCGGCCTGTCAATGCCCTTCGATCCGAAGCCTCGGTTCGGGCGAAGACGGGAAGGAGAGGAAAGGGGATCTATGTTCGCGCGCCTGTTCTGCTGGACCATCGCCACGGCCGTCATGACGGCGCCCGCTTTGGCGGAGGACGGCTATGATCTGTGGCTGCGGCACGAAAAGGTGCAGGATGGCGGCAATCTGGCGCGGCACGCCGCGGCGGTCGTCGCGCCGGGTCGCAGCGCGACCGCGCTGGCCGCCCGCGACGAACTGATGCGCGGCCTTGCGGGCGCGAACGGCGCGGCGCCGGCATTGGTTGAAAAGCCCATGAACGGCGCGATCTGGCTCGCGACTCCGGCTTCCGCCCCCGATCTGCCGGTGAAGCTCGACGGGCTGGGCGAAGAGGGCTATGCCATTCGCTCGGTCACGCTGAACGGCCAGTCCGTGACGGTGATCGCCGCCAATGGCGATGCGGGGCTGCTCTACGGCGCCTATGCCTATTTGCGGCTGGCGGAAACGGGCGCATCGCTCGACCGGCTCGACATCCGCAGCGCGCCGCGCATGAAGCTGCGCTTGCTCAACCATTGGGACAATCTGGATGGCACGGTGGAGCGCGGCTATGCCGGGCAATCCATCTGGGACTGGTGGCGCCTGCCCGACTGGAAGGGGCCGCGATACACCGACTATGCCCGCGCCAACGCCTCCATCGGCATCAACGGCACGGTCCTCAACAATGTGAACGCCAGGTCCGACAGCCTGACCGCGCCCTATATCGCCAAGGCGGCGGCGCTGGCGGACGTATTCCGGCCCTATGGCATCAAGGTCTATCTGTCGGTGAAATGGACCGCGCCGATGGAACTGTCCGGCCTCAGGACCGCCGATCCGCTCGACCCCGCGGTCGCCGCCTGGTGGAAGGCGAAGGCCGACGAAATCTACAGGGCCATTCCCGATTTCGGCGGCTTCCTGGTGAAGGCGAACAGCGAAGGGCAGCCGGGGCCGCAGGATTACAAGCGCACCCATGCCGATGGCGCGAACATGCTGGCCGCCGCCGTGAAACCGCATGGCGGCATCGTGATGTGGCGCGCCTTCGTCTATGCGCATGACAATCCCGACGACCGCGCCAAGCAGGCTTATAGCGACTTCAAGCCGCTGGACGGCCAGTTCGCGGACAATGTGCTGGTGCAGGTGAAGAACGGCGCGATCGACTTCCAGCCGCGCGAACCCTTCCATCCTCTGTTCGGCGCCATGCCCCGGACGCCGCTGATGATGGAATTCCAGATCACCAAGGAATATCTGGGCCAGTCGACCCACCTCACCTATCTAGGCACCCTGTTCGAGGAGACGCTGAAAAGCGACACCTTCGCCCGCGGCAAGGGATCGACGGTTGCCAGGGTGATCGACGGATCGCTGGAGGGCCATAAGCTGACCGGCATTGCCGGCGTCGCCAATATCGGCGCCGACCGCGACTGGAGCGGCTCGATCTTCAACCAGGCGGACTGGTACGCCTTCGGCCGCCTCGCCTGGAACCCGGATCTGTCGGCGGAGGCGATCGCACGCGAATGGGCGGCGCAGACTTTCTCGACGGATGCGAAGGTGGTCGATCCAATCGTCGCCATGATGATGGGATCGCGCGAGGCGGCGGTCGATTACATGACCCCGCTCGGCCTGTCCCATGTCATGGGCACCGGCCATCATTATGGCCCGGCTCCCTGGATTTCAGAGCTTGCCCGGCCCGAATGGAACCCGGTCTATTATCACAAGGCGGACGCGCAGGGGATCGGCTTCGACCGGACGAAGACCGGCAGCAACGCGATCGCCCAATATGCGCCGCCGGTCGCGAAGATGCTCGCTGACCCGAAGACGACGCCGGAACGCGACCTCCTCTGGTTCCACCATGTCGGCTGGGACGCGAAACTGAAATCGGGCGACACCCTGTGGAACGGCCTCATCCGCCATTATGACGCGGGGGTCGCCTATGTCGCGGCGATGCGCCGTACATGGGACGGCCTGCGCCCCCATGTCGATGCGGAACGCTTCGCCCAGACCCAGGCTTTCCTGGGCATCCAGCATCGCGAGGCGAAATGGTGGCGCGATGCCAGCATCACCTATTTCCAGACGCTGTCCAAACGCCCCCTGCCCCCCGGCACGGCGGCGCCGGAACATGACCTGAACTGGTACAAATCGCTCGCTTTCCCCTATGCGCCGGGCAATCCATGACTGGTTTTAGGGGGCGGCAGAGGCTAGTCGGTGAACGACCATGAACGAACGTAAGCCGCCGACAATCCGGGAAGTCGCAGCGCGGGCCGGCGTGTCCGTGATGACCGTGTCGCGCGTCGCGAACAAGCAGAGCTGGGTCAGCCCCCAGACCCGCGCGCGGGTGGAACAGGCGATCGCGGAACTGAACTATGCGCCCAACGTCTCCGCCCGCGCGCTGGCGGGCGGCGACGACCGGCGGGTGGCGCTGCTTTACCGCAACACGACGACCTCCGCCTATCTGGGCGAATTGCTGCTGGGCGGGCTGGATGAGGCGGCGAAGCATCACCTCCACCTGGTGGTCGAACAATGCGAGACCGGCGCCACGGCGGACGACATCATCGCCCAGATCCTCCAGGCCCGCGTTTCCGGCGTCATCGTGCCGCCGCCCCTGTGCGACTGGGACGAACTGGCGCAGGCCCTCACGCGGCAGGACATTCCCTGGGTCGCGATCGCGCCGGACGAGAACCTTGGCATGATGGTGGTCGCGATCGACGACCGCCAGGCCGCGAGCGAGATGACGCGGCATCTGATCGACCTCGGCCACCGCCGCATCGCCTTCATCCAGGGCAATCCGCAGCACCGTTCCAGCGCGCGGCGGCTGGAGGGCTTTCGCGCCGCCATGACCGCGCAAGGCCTGGCGGTGGAAGAGGATTATATCGTGGAAGGCGATTTCAGCTACCGTTCCGGGCTGGAGGCGGCATCGCATCTGCTGAGCCTGGAAACGCCGCCCACGGCGATCTTCGCCTGCAATGACGATATGGCCGCCGCGACCATCACCATCGCGCATCAGCGGCAAATCAGCGTGCCCGCGGATCTGACGGTCTGCGGTTTCGACGATACGCCGCTCGCCGCCGCGATCTGGCCCACGCTCACCACCATTCGCCAGCCGATCCGCGACATGAGCCGCGCCGCCATGACCCTGCTGGCGGAGGCGATGAAGCGCGGGGACGAAATGAACGGAAGAGGGCTGGCGCGGCTGGACTACAGCCTGGTGCGCCGCCAATCCGACGCGGTCCCGCGCCTGAACCACAGGCGGGCGTAGCGACTTCCGCTCACAAGCCACGTGTTCCAGCGAAGGCGGAAGCGCGAATCAATTGCGGAACCGGGCTGCTACCGTCGCAGGAGCGCGTTTCCCTCAATATGTTGAGACCGCAAATTTCTCAGGCGAAGCGCGCCAGCAACTCGTTGAGCAGCGGTCGCAATCGGCGGATCTCATCGCGATGCGTGGCGGACAGCTTCGCCAGCAGGTCCAGCGCGCGCGGCGTCAATTGCAGTTGCGACCGGCGGCGATCCGTGGCGCTGGCATGACGCGTCACCAGCCCCAGCTTTTCCAGCCGGTCGACCAGGCCCGTCGCGCTGTGCGGCTTCAGCAACAGGCGCCGCGCCACATAACCCACCGTGGCGTCCTGGGCAGGCGCGGCCCGCAGGGCCAGCAAAGCCTGATGCTGCTGGGGGGTCAGCCCCATCTGCGCCGCCCGCTCGCTGCTGAACGCCTGAAACTGTCGCAACGCGAAGCGGAATTCCGCCAGCGCCGCATAATCCCCATCCTGCAACATGGCGCCGTCTGCTTCCATAAGACCTTCATCTTCATATCGCGCCGCATTTCATAGGCGGCATCCAGCACCAAAGAGGGATTTGCCCGATTCGGGAAGCCCGCAACGGCATGATGGCGCGGGTTCCCGCAGATGCGCGGCCACTCTGCCCCCATCCGATGGGGAGAAACGACCCGTTTTCCCCATCGTCCTGCCGGGTTCGGGCCTGTTTGCCCGAAGCGCAAGAAAAATAGCGAGAGGGATTGGTATATCCGCCACATTATGGCAGATCATATAGGATATTATCGACCAAGAGAGTCGCAAGACCATCTATGCTGGCGAGGGTGAGTTGAAAGGGATGTTCACAGGGCAGTTCCCCAGGCGCCGACATGCGGCATTGGCGGCGATGGCCGTCGCCTTCCTTTGCCCGGCCGCAGCCGGAACGGCTCCCTTGCCGCCGGTGCGCATCTTGCTGTTCGCCGGGCCGAAGCAGCACGGCGCCCCCGGCCGCCACGAATATGAGAAGGACATGCGCGAACTCGCCTGGCTGCTGGAGCATTCCGGCGCGGCGCGGCAGGTGAAGACGCAGGTCATCGTCGGAGAGAAGCCGCGCGACCAGGCCATGCTGGAAACGGCGGACGCCATCGTGATCGACGGCAATGGCGACTGGCTGAAGCGCGAAACCGGCGCGATCTTCCAGCAATATGCCGAAACCGACGGCCTGGGCTACAATGCGGAGACCACCGCCGCGCTCAAGGATTTCGATGCGCTGCTGAAGCGCAGGAAGACCGGGCTGGTCGTCTATCACTATACGATGTTCGTGGATAACCGGGCGGGCCGGCTCTATCTCAACGATTGGCTGGGCGGGGTCTGGATTCCCTATGTCTCGCACAATCCGGTCGACACATGGGCGATCAGGCCCATCCCCGGCAGGCATCCGATCCTGCGCGGCGTCAAGCCGTGGACGCCGCGGGAGGAGATGTATGCGCGCTATTTCCTGCCCGACAACAGCCGCCGCACCCCATTGCTCACCGCCAGGCCGTCGCAGGCGGCGAACGGCACCGGCGGTCCGGTCGCCTGGGCCTATGAACGGCCCGACGGAGGACGTTCGGTCGTGTGGGGCGGCAACGACTTTCATGACAACATGCATCTCTATCCGCAGCAACGGCGGTTCCTGGTGAACGGAATCCTGTGGGCCGCGGGGGTGGAGGTGCCGCAGGGCGGCGCGAACGACCAGATGCCGCCGGAATTCTGAAATGGACGGGTACGACCGGCGGCCGCGCAGGCCAGCGCCGCGCCGCGTATGGAATGGGGAGATGCTGAACCATGGGATTTGACCGGCGGCTGATGGGCGCCGCCCTTGCCCTTTCGGCCATGCTGCTGTCGCAGCCGGCATTGGCCGAGGACGGCTTCTTCACGCGCGAGCAGGTGATCCGCCATACGCCGGCCTGGACCGGCGAACGCTTCCCGGACGGCCGGCCGAAGGTGCCCGACGACATTCTGGAGCGGATGCGGGAAGTGACGCTGGAGGAAGCCTGGGCGACGCTGCGCAGCGCCGGGTTCAACCATCAATATGAGGATGGCTGGCTGTCCATCTTCCCCGGCAAGGTGCTGGTCGGGCGGGCGCTGACCTCCCAATGGCTGCCCGGCCGCCCGGACATCCAGGCAGTGCTGGAGAAGCAGGGCGTAGCCGACAAGCGCAAGGGCGCCATGAACGCCTGGCCGGTCGACATGCTGCAAAAGGGCGACGTCTATGTCAGCGACCATTTCGGGCTGAAGCAGGACGGACCGTCGATCGGCGACAATGTCGGCAACGCCATCTACGCCCGCAGCGGCAACGGCATCGTCTATGACGGCGCGGTGCGCGACATCAACGGCCTCAAGGAACTGCCGAACTTCGTTTCCTTCGTCCGCTCCTACGACCCGTCGCACCATTTCGGCGCGATGGCGACGGGCGCGCGGCTCAACTCGACGATGGTGGGCATCAATGGCCCGATCCGCATCGGCAAGGCGACCGCCATGCCCGGCGATGTCGTGCTGGGCCGCGACGGCGGCGTGCTGTTCATCCCGCCGCAACTGGCCGAAAAGGTGGTGAAGCTGTCGGAGAACACGCGGCTGCGCGACATGTTCGGCCATATGCGCCTGCGCGAGGGCAGATATACCGCCGGCCAGATCGACACGCGCTGGACCGACGCGATCGAGGCGGACTTCTTCGCCTGGCTCCAGGCCAACCAGAACAAGCTGCCCGTGAAGCCCGAAGCCGTGAGGCAGATCATCCGCGATCATGAAGCGGGCATCCCCTATGAGGGATGACCGGCCCGCAACCCACCCTTCCCACCGAAAACGCTTGAGAAAGGCTCCTGCCGCCATGGACTTCCGCCTCCCCTTCGCCGCCGCCCTGCTGGGTCTCTCCCTGGCCGGCGCCGCCCAAGCCGCGACGCCCGCCGAAGTCGTCGCCCGCCATGTCGAAAGCATGAAGCTCGGCAAGTTGCAGCCGATCATGGACGATTATTCCGCCGACACGGTGGTCGTGACGCCCCAGGGGCTGGTCGCGGATCAGGCGCCGGCCAGGGGTCCGGGCATCTATTCAGGCCAGGCGCAGGCGCGCCGCGTCTTCGCGACGCTGACCGACAAGGATCATCATCCCGGCATCAAGGCCATGGAAACGACGATCGAACCGGCCGGCCCGGACAGCGTCATCCTGCATTGGGTCCAGTTCAAGGGGCAGCCCCAGCAGGTATCGGGCAAGGACGCCTTCATCGTGCGCGACGACAAGATCGTGTTCCAGGCCATTTTCGTCGACTGACGCAGGGTGCGCACTTGACGCTCGATCGCGCCGCTCATAGCGTCCCCCGCGACTGGCTTTGCGCGGCATTCGGAGACATGGGCCCATGGAAGAGGTCGCCAAGGAGCGTCCACCCGGATATCGCTATTCGCGGCGCGGCACCCTGGCGCTGGTCCGCGAACTGTCGGTCATCGACAACCGTCGCAACGCCCTGCTGCTCGTCCTCCAATGGGCGATAGCGATCGCGGCGGGCGCCGTCGCCATCCATGTGGACCGAATCCCCGTCTATCTGCTGGCCGGCTTCGTCATCGGATCGCGCATTCAGTGCCTGGCGGTCATGATGCACGACGCCTGCCACGGGATGCTGTTCAGCAATCGCCGCCTCAACGATCTGATCGGCGACATCTTCGTCGCTTATCCGCTCGGCTTCAGCATCGACCTGTACCGCGCCAATCACATGTATCACCACCGCTACACCAACACCTTGCGCGATCGCGACTATCGCGTGCAGCGGCGGGACAGCGACCAGCACTTCCCGAAAAGCGGCGCCGCCATGGCCTGGCTGCTGGTCCGCAGCGTGACCGGCCTCAACTTCTATCGCATGGCGCGGGACAGCCGCGTCTGGGCGCCCTTCGCCAATTTCCACAATCCCGGACGCTTCGGTTACGACTTCAGCCTGGGACTGCGCATTCGCTATGTGCTGTGGGCGCTGCTTTTCTACGGCCTGATCCTCCTGTCGCCCTTCCGCTGGAAGATACTGGGCCTTTTGCTGATCCCGCAATTCATCTGGGCAAATGTCTTCAACCGGATACGGGCAATGGCCGAACATAACGGCGTCGCCGACGAGCGGGAGCTGAACGGCACGCGCACGGTCATCCCGACCCTGCTCGATCGGTTCCTGATCGCGCCGTTCAACGTCAGCTATCACCTGGAACATCATCTGTTCCCCTCGGTGCCCTGGCCCAATCTGCGGCGGCTGCACGCGCATCTGATGACCGATCCGACCTATGCGGCGGACGCGCACATCACCCGCGGCTATTGGGGCATGATCAGGGAATTGATGCCGCCGCGCGCCTCTGCGGGCGAAAGCGGACCTGTCGTCCCATCAGAGGCGAAGTCCTGAGGTTCCGCGCGCCATGCGGGCGGGCGCGGACGATAATCCCTCCGGCGCCCTCATGATTTCAAACCTTCTCGGCCGCTTCAGCAACGGGTCCGTAGATCGTGCTGAGCAGCATGTTGTTGTGCCCCGAAAGCATCTCGAGCGCCCGGCGCTTGTCGCGGGAGAGGCAAAACTGGGCCAGCAGGCTGTGCTTTTCATAGGCCTGGTCGGGATCGACGTCCGTCTTCAGCATCAACGAGCGATAGCGGCGCGTCTGCTCGTAAAGATCCTGATATATGGCGATGAGATGATCCGAACCGCATGCCCCTATCAGGGACAGGTGGAAACGCCAGTGCACCCGCTCGAACGTGTCGATCCTCTTGTCGATGTCCGTGGGGGGATTGTCCGTGAACATCTTGAGCCGGTGGAGGCTCGCCACGATCTCGACTTCCCAATCCTCCGTGCCGCGATCCATCGAAAGGGCGAGCGCGCCCTGTTCGACGACCGTCCGCGCCGTCATGATGGACTGGAGATCCTGGGGACTGACCGGGACGACGCGGAACCCCCGCTGCCCCGCGAAGGTGACGAGGCCCCGCCCCGCCAGATTGGCCAGCGCCTCCCGGATCGGCGTCGGACCCAGCCCGGTCCCCTCCGAAAGCGCCCTGATGTTGAGCCTGGTCCCGGGCGCGATGTCGCCGGAAAGGATCGCGTCGGAAAGCAGGCGGGCGGCTGCCTCCGTATGGGTCGCGAATGCGGATTCGGCGGGGGGGGATTTCCGTGGTTCGTAGGACATATGGGTTTCAGGATCGCATGGAGTCAGGAAGCGGGCAAGTCGATTAGGGCGCGTTTAGCCGCTGGCTGCGGACGATGGCAACTTCGGCAGAGCGAAGAGCAGCAGTGCGGCCGTCACCAGCGCGCCCGCCGACAGGAGCAGGGCGAGCGTGTAGCTGCCGGTGGCGTCGTACATATAACCCGAAGCGGCGGGACCGATGGACCCTCCGACCAGGAAGACCGCAAAGAGCGCTCCGTTCACTGAGCCGAAGCGGCTGGTGGCATAATAGCGGCCGACGAGGAACGACATGATGTCGTTTTCAGAACCGATGCCAATCCCCGCCGCGATGGCCGCGATCAGAGCGACAACCGCCACATGGGCGCCGCCCGCGACCAGCGTCAGCATTCCCGCCGCGACCATCGCGAACAGGCATTGGGCCAGCGCCACGGCCGGCAGTCGGTCGAGAAGATAGCCCACGACGATCCGCCCGAAGATCAGCGCCGCGCCAATCGTTCCGGCCATTCCGGCGGCGCGGGTCGCATCGACGCCCGCATCGGTCAGCATCGGCACGAAATGCACCACGGTCGTCAATATCCCCCAGGCGGAAAGAAAGAAGGCCAGCGCCAGCAGCAGGAACGTGCGGTCGCGCAGCAGCGGCGGCCCATCGGCGGAAACGGCGGCTTCCTGTCGGGGGACGCGGGCGCCCGTGGGCCGCGCAGGCGGCAGGATCGTGCGCCGCCAAAGCCAGATGAGCGCCCCGATGACGGCGAAGCCCGCCAGCTCGATGCCGGCCAGCGCCATATAGCCTGCCCGCCAGCCGTGCGCGGCGATGATGGGCGTGAGGAACAGGGGGATCAACCCTCCCCCCAGTCCGGACCCCGCGAGGGACAGGCCCAACGCCAGTCCGCGACGGCGCTTGAAGCCCGCGATGATCATCTTGGTGATGACGGGCGCCGCGGTGCCCGCCCCCAGCAACGCCACCAGCGCCATCAGCGCCACATAGGAGAAGAAGTCGGCGCTCAACATTCCCAGAAGCAGCAAGCCGGCGGCCAGCCCCAGCAGAGAGGGGAGCAGCACGGGCAGGACGCCGAAACGGTCGACGCAGCGGCCGACGAAGGGCGCGCATAGCGCCGTCAGCATGGAGGCGACGAAGGGCGCGATGCTCACCGTTCCGCGTCCCCAGCCGAATGCGTCGGCCACCGGCTTCAGGAAAAGCCCGGTCGAGAACAGGAAGGTGCTGCTGATTCCCACGGTGATGCCCAGGAATGCAACCAGGATGATCGGCCAGCCATGTCGCAGTTCGGCCTCGCCCTCGGCTTCCCCGGCTGCACCGAAAAGCCCGATGTCGGGGTTTATCGCGCCTGTCGATCTTCCGTCCATTCTGGCATCCTCCATCGTTGAAATATCGATAACATGTCTGAACGTCGATTGACAATCGGTATATTCAAGGAATATCGATAAATCAAACATGGGGATGCCAATGAGAATCGCGGTATATGGAGCAGGAGCGGTGGGCGGCCATTTCGCCGCGCGGCTGGCCGCCGCCGGCCATGAGGTGTCGATCGTCGTGCGCGGCGCGGCGCTGGCGGCGATCCGCGTCAGGGGATTGACCCTCCTCTCCGGTCCGGAGCGGCTGGACGTCCGCGTGAAGGCGTCCGACGATCCCGCCGATCTCGGTCATCAGGACCTGGTGATCTCCACCCTCAAATCCTCGTCGCTCCATGTCCTGGCGGAGGGCGTCCAACCCTTGCTGGCACCGGACACGCCGGTCGTCTTCGCCCAGAACGGCATTCCCTGGTGGTACGCGCACGGGCTTCCGCAATCCCCCCTTCTGCCCCGGCTGGGATGGCTCGATCCCGGCGGCGCGCTGGAGGAGCATGTCGGGCTCCGCAGGACGATCGGCGGCGTGATCTTCTCTTCCAACGAGGTGATGGAACCGGGCGTGGTGCGCAACGATTCTCCGGAATATAACGCCCTGTTCGTCGGCGAGCCGGATCGGTCGGAAAGCGACAGGATCGTGAAGCTGAGGACGATCCTTGCGGACGCGGGACTGGCCAGCCCGTCCCACCATGACCTCCGCGAGGTGCTCTGGCGCAAATTGATCGCCAATATGACGGTCTCGGTGCTCTGCATGATTACCGGCCAGACGGCGCGGGAAGCCGTCGAGGATCCGATATTCGGCGATGCGGTGCCCAGATTGATGGCGGAGGCCGTCGCCATCGCCGCCGCCCAGGGATATTCGATCCCGCCCATGCCGCCGGGCTATCGCGCGCCCGATCACAAGCCCTCCCTGCTCCAGGACTTCCTGCTTGGCCGGACGCTGGAGATGGATGCGCTGGTCAAGGCCCCCATGGCGTTCGCCCAGGCGGCCGGGCTGGCGAGCCCGACGCTCGACATGCTCGGCGCGCTGGCCCAGCGGCTGGCCGCGAATGCGGGCTTGTACCGGCCTGTCGCAGCGGCGGGTTGACCAGGGGCGTCGCGCCCGGCGCCTGCCCGCATGGCACGCAATGGCCAAGCCGCCAAGGCGTGGCCCGACATCCACCACGACCAATGGAGTGCGCAGATGACAGCCACGCTTCTCTCAGGCAACAGGGTGATGCAACCCGCCGCCTTCGAACGCGAAATCGAACGCGCGGCGGCCGCGATGCAGTCCAGCGGCGTGGCTCCTGGCGATGCCGTCGCCCTCTTGCTGCGCAACGATTTCGCCTTTTTCGTCGCCAGCCTGGCCGCGCGCTGGATCGGCGCGTTCGCCACGCCGATCAACTGGCATGCGACGCCGGACGAAATCGGCTATATCCTTGAAGACAGCGGCGCGCGGCTTCTGATCGCCCATGACGACCTGGCCGCCCCGCTGGCCGGCCGGCTGGCGGGCATGACGCTGGTCTGCGTGCCGACGCCGGCGGAGATCGCCGCTGCCTATCGCCTCCCGCCTTCGACCGCGCCGGCGGGGGCAATGGCTTGGGACGCCTGGCTGCCCGGCGAAGCCAGTCCCGCACCGCCGCGGGGGCCGGGCGGCGCATCCTCCCTGATCTACACCTCCGGCACGACGGGAAAGCCCAAAGGCGTGCGGCGCAGGCCGTTCGAACCCGGCCACCTGGCCGCGCAGGCGCAGATCGCCGTTCACGGCTATGGATTGGACCCCGCCGAAACCATCCGGGTGCTCATGACCGGACCGATGTACCATTCGGCCCCCAATGCCTATGGGCTGGTGTCGGCGGAACTGGCGGAGAAGATCGTGCTGGAACCGCGTTTCGATGCGGAGGAGCTGCTGGCCCTCGTTCAGCAGCACCGGATCACGCACATGCATGTGGTGCCGACGATGTTCGTGCGCCTGCTCAAACTGCCCGCGGAGGTCCGGGCCGGCTATGATCTTTCCTCCCTGCGGTTCGTCGTGCATGGCGCCGCCCCCTGCCCCACGGAGATCAAGCGCCAGATGATCGACTGGTGGGGGCCGGTCATCCACGAATATTACGGTTCGACGGAGACCGGCCTTGTCACGGGGCATGGCTCGTCCGATGCCCTTGCCAGGCCCGGAACGGTCGGGCGCGCGCTTCCCGGCGTGACGCTCCGGGTGATCGGGGAGGATGGCAAGGACGCCGGAACCGGCGAGGCGGGCGACATCCACGTCCGGTCAGAAGCCGTGCCGGACTTCACCTATCATGGCCATCCGGACGAAAAATCGGCACTGGAACAGGCCGGCTTCGTCACGGTGGGGGACATTGGCTGGCTCGACGAGGACGGCTATCTCTTCCTGTGCGACCGGCGGCGCGACATGATCATCTCCGGCGGGGTCAACATCTATCCCGCGGAGGTGGAGGCGGCGCTGCTCGGCATCGGCGGCGTGCGCGACTGCGCGGTATTCGGCATTCCAGACCCCGAATTCGGCGAAGCGGTATGCGCCTATGTCGAACCGGACGAGGAAGCGACGCTGGATGCGGCGGGAATCCAGAGGAGCCTGGCCGGCAGCCTGTCCCGCTACAAGATTCCCAAGGTGGTCCGGTTCGAAACCCACCTTCCCCGCGAGGATTCCGGCAAGATATTCAAGCGTCGCCTGCGCGAAGCCTATTGGGCGAATGAGGGGCGCGCGATCTGAAAAGCGACGTCAGCCGCCACGGCGGCTGACATCCCCCTTATGCGGACGGATGCAGCCGGCGCATCTCCGCGAGCCAGCCGAGTCCGGCCGTCGTCGGCCCGGCCGGACGATATTCGGCCCCATGCCATCCGCCATAACCCGACGCCCGGAACCCGGCGAACGCCGCGGCGAAGTCGATCGATCCGGTCCCTGGCTCGTTCCGCCCCGGCGCATCGGAAAACTGGACATGCGGCGCGATATGGCCGTGCGCCGCCCATGCGCGAGCGATGTCGTCGCCATTCATCGCGACATGATAGAGGTCGAAAAGCAATCCGAACCCAGCCGAACCGATCAAGCGAACCATATCGGCCGCTTCGTCGATGGAGGCGAACAGCGCGTCGGGCATCTCCACGCGGTTCATCGGTTCCACCAGCAGCACGGCATCGGGCGCGAGGCGGCCCGCAAGCGCGAGCGCCTGGCCGGCATTGCGCCTGTAGGTTTCCAGGCACGCTTCCCTGTCATGGCCGGGCGGAATGCGGGAAGGCCCGACATGGACGAACCGGGCATCCATTTCCCTCGCTGCGCGCAGTCCCCGCTCAGCGGCGGAAGCGAACTCGGCCTCGCGGCCCGGAACGCCCGACAGGCCGGGGCCGCCCGCGAAAAGATCGCCGAGCGGCAGGTTCATGAGCACGACCGGCATTCCGGCGGCGCGCGCGGCCTGCGCCATCTCCGCCGGATCGCCCTCGTCGATCACCTGTATCTCGACCCCGTCGAAGCCCGCCCGGGCGGCCGCGGCGAACCGCTCAAGCAACGGAAGCTCCCGGAACATCATCGACACGCTGGCGCTGATCTTCATCGTCATTCCCCTTTCAGATCGCATCGCCGATTGATTGCATGGCCCGCAGCGCGCGGTGGACGGCGCTATGGTCCAGCGAGCGGTCCGGCCCGTCGGCGGCACGCGCGAACATGTCCTCCGCCCCGGCGAGCAAGGGCAGCGACAGGCCCAGATCGGCGGCCATCGCGGTCGCCATGCGCAAGTCCTTGAGCTGCGTGGCGACGGTGCCGCCCGGCACATGGTTTCCGTTCAGCATGCGCGCGCCGTGCTGGCGAAGGACCGTGGAGTCGGCAAATCCGCCCTCCAGCGCAGCGAACGCCTCGGCCGGCCTGCCTCCGCCGCGCTCGATGAGCAGCAGGGCCTCTGCGACGGCCTCTATGGTGATCCCGACGATCATCTGGTTGGCAAGCTTGACCAACTGCCCGCTCCCGACGCCGCCCACCGGGTTCACCCGGCCCAGCGTTTCCAGCAGGGGCCTCATCTTCTCGACCGTCGCCGGAACGCCCCCGGCAAAGATGGTCAGCCTGGCATCGATCGCCCCGCGCTCGCCGCCCGACACCGGGGCATCCATGTAATCGATCCCCAGGGCGGACAGGCGGTCGGCCTGCCGGCGGGCCGAAGGCGGGTCGATGGAACTCATCATGACGACGGTCGCGCCCGGCCTGATCCATCGCGCCACGCCGTCGTCGTCGCCGAAGAGGAGCCTGTCGCAGGCTGGGCCATCACTCAGGACGATGAACACCGAATCGGCGTCGGCCACGCACAGCCGCGCCGTATCGGCGACCGACACCCCGTCCTCCGCAAGCGCCGCCGCCTTATCCGCCGTGCGATTCCACGCGCTGACCGCATAGCCCGCCCGCGCCAGGTTCCGCGCCATCGGCGCCCCCATCAGCCCCGTACCCAGCAGCGCCACGCGATCGATCACAGCAGTCCCCTTTCAATTTGCTTGATACCCGATCCATATATCGTCATTAATTAGGAATATCGATAATTTTTCACGCTCATTCCTGATGGGGAGGCATTTATGCGATTCGTGACCTATGAGCATGGCGGCAACCGTTTCGTCGGAGCGTTGGTCGGCGACGATGCCGTCAAGAATTTGACGGCCGCAAGCGCGGCGTCCGGCCGAGGGGATCCGGCGTGGTTCACTGGCATGCAGGCCCTGATCGAGACCGGCGACGCCGGGATCGACGAAGCCCGTCGGCTGATGGAGAGGGATGGACATGTCGTGCCGCTTGCCGATGTCCGCCTGCTCGCGCCCTTGCCGCGCCCGCAATCGATCCGCGACTTCTTCACCTTTCCCGACCATATCCGGCAGTCATATGCCGGCATGCAGCGCCTGGGCGCCAGGCTGGCCGGAATGCCGGCTCCTACCGTCCCGCCACTCACCGAATTGCCCGCGCTTTATCTTGAGAAGGCGATCTACCACAAAGGCAATCCCCTGACGGTCGTCGGTCCGGATACGGAAATCCTTTGGCCCAGGTACAGCAAGTTCATGGACTTCGAACTGGAACTGGCGATCATAATCGGCCGGCCGGGGGCCGACATCAAGGCGGAACGGGCGGCAGCCCATATCTTCGGCTACACCATCTTCAACGACTTTTCCGCGCGCGATGCGCAGATGGCGGAGATGCCCGGCATGATGGGCCCGGCCAAGGGCAAGGATTTCGACCGCAGCAATGCGATCGGCCCCTGCATTGCCACGCCGGATGAATTTGCCGACGTCCACGACATAAGGATGCGCGCATCGGTGAACGGCGAATTGTGGGCCGAAGGGTCCAACAGCGCGATGCTGCATCGATTCGAGGACATTATCGCCTATGTGTCGCGTGACGAGACGCTTCATCCGGGGGAGCTTCTGGGCTCCGGCACGATGGGCAATGGTTGTGGCGTCGAACATGACCGCTTTCTGGAAGATGGCGACGAAGTCGCGCTCGCCATCGACGGCATCGGCGTGCTGACCAATCGCGTGCGCAGGCAGGACTGACCGGCGGCGGAGCCATTGTGCATGTCGCGCCAGTGCTCCGCTTGACCTTTTTCCAAATATCGATATTTAATAATAACAGCGATTATAAATTAATATATCGTTCGCGAAGCCAGCCCGTCGACAAGGAATGTCATCTGCCCGTCGAGCGGGGCCAGGAGGGGATAGGGACATGACCAGGATATTCATCCGCAAGCGCACCGGCTTTCTTCTAGGCGCGGCGATGGCCGGCTTGATTGCGCCGTCCGTCGCCCAGGCGGAGGAGGCATCGAAATCCGCGCCTCCAGCCGCCGAAGGGGGCGGCCGGGCATCCGCGCCGGCCAGCGTGATCGACATCGTGGTCACCGCCCAGCGCGAGAGCCAGTCGCTGCAAAGCGTTCCCATTTCCGTCAGCGCTTTCACTGCCGAGACATTGCAGCGCCAGCAGATAGACAATTCTCTCGATCTTCAGCTTTCCCTGCCGAATACAATCTTCACCAAGAATAATTTTTCAAAGTCCAGCTTCACGATTCGCGGCATAGGCGACCTGTGCGTCGGCAGCTCATGCGACAGCGCGACGGGGATCACGAATAACGAACTTCCACTGTTCGACACCCGGCTGTTCGAGGTCGAATATTTCGATCTGGAGCGGGTCGAAGTGCTTCGGGGGCCGCAAGGAACGCTTTTCGGCCGCAACGCGACCTCCGGCGTCGTCAACTTCATTACCGCCAAGCCCGATCTGAACGGCGTGCACGCTTCGGGCGAGATCGAATATGGCAATTATGATTCCAGGAAGGTGAAGGGCATGCTGAACCTGCCCTTGACGCAGAGCCTGGGCGCGCGCTTCGCCGGAATATACGTCAATCGCGACGGCTATACGAAGAACCTCCATGACGGCGCCAGGCTGGACGGGCGCGACATCTACGCCGTCCGCGCCTCCCTTCGCTGGGAACCGTCCAGTTCCACGACGATCGACCTCCTGGGCTATTATTTCCATGAAAAGGACAATCGCCTTCGCATCCAGAAGCAGAAATGCCTGCGCGATCCCACGGGCGTGCTCGGCTGCCTTCCCGGCCGGCTGGGCAATGACTATACCAACAACAATGCGACGTTCGGCGGCACGCTGACGTCCCGCGAATATCTGACGATGCAGGGCGGCCCGGGCATCGGCGCGCTTGCCCTGGGCAGCCTCTACGGTCCCGACTCCAATCTTGGAAATCCGCTCATCGCCGACCCCAGGACCGTCAACACCGACTTCCATCCCACCTTCTTTTCCGATGAGATCCAGGCGCAATTGCGGATCGAACATGATTTCGGGCCGGTCACCCTTAAGGTGTCGGGCCAGTATCAGCGCACGCGCACCGCCGCGTCGCAGGATTATAATCTGAGCGTCAACAACGCCGCGCTGTTCCTTCCGGGCCTTTCGACCCTGCAAGCCTATGGCAACGGCGTCGCAGGCCCCTCGCTCGCGCAATTCGGACGGGTTGCTGCCGCGCTGATCCCCAACGGCCCGGCCGGCCCCTATTGCACGTCGATCGTCGAGCCGAGCGCCACGGGCGCGTTCGGGGGCCACAGCCTATGCTCCGCGACGCCCCAGGATTTCGACCGCACCAGCCTGTTCGGCCGGGCCTTCACCGGCGAGGCGATCGTCGCCAGCAAGTTCGACGGGCCGTTCAACTTCCTGGTCGGCGGCATATACAGCGATTATCGCAATCACAATGCCGACTACAACGTCAACGCGTTCAATATCGATTATGCGGCAGGCGTGCTCGGCGTGCTGACGTCGCTCGGCCAACAGGGAGGGCAGGCCGCCGCGGGCCAGCCCGTCACCTATCCCACCGTGTTCCTCGCCTCCCCCTATGTCCGCAACAATTCCCAGCTATTCCAGCTCAAATCCTACGGCCTGTTCGGCGAAGCCTATTTCGAGCCGAACGACCGGCTGAAGCTGACGGCGGGGCTGAGATATAATCATGACGACAAGTCCAATCGCGCGCGCAACACCATCATCTCCTTCCCCGTGCCCTACGGCACGGCGAACGCGTTCGATTCCCCCTTCTTCGCCGCCTATGACGCCGATGCCGGGCGGCCGGGCATCCAGCCCGTGCAGCAGCGCGACGCGACCTTCGGCGAGTTCACCGGCCGGGCCGTGATCGATTTCCAGGTCACGCCGAGGAACCTGCTCTACGCCTCCTATTCGCGGGGCTACAAGTCGGGCGGCATCAACCCGCCGCTGCTGCCGATCTTCAACATCTCCGACAGTTTCGAGCCTGAATTCGTGAACGCGCTGGAGGTCGGATCGAAGAACAGCTTTCTCGGCGGCAGCCTGCGGCTCAATGCATCCGCCTTCTACTATCAGTACAAGGGACTCCAGCTCAGCCGCATCGTCAGTCGCACCAGCGTGAACGACAATGTCGACGCGGACATCTACGGCATCGAGCTTGAAGCGATCGCCCGCCCGATCCCGGCGCTGACGGTCAACATCAACGCCAGCTACCTCCATACCAAGGTATCGTCGGACAGATACATCACCAATCCGCGAGACCCGTCGGGCGGCCGCAGCGACGCCGTCATCGTCAAGGACATCTCGAACGGTTCCAACTGCACGGTCGTCCCCAACACCGCCGGCAATTCCGCCGCGTCAAACAATTTCGTCAATTTCGTGAATGGGGAGATCAACGCGGGCCGGGTCGTCAACTCCTCGACCGGGCGTCCCTTGTTCCGGCCGGGCGCCGGCCTGCAAGGGACCACTCCCTTCCCGGCGGACAGCGGGCTGAACGGCGCGACGGGGGCCTACAGCATATGTTCGGCCCTGGCCTCCTACGTCGCCAGCGCGGGCGCGGGGCCAAGCGGAGTCTCCGTCCTCACCGACGGCGTTCCGGTGAACCTGCGCGGCAACCGCCTGCCGCAGGCGCCCGACTTCAAGGTTTCGGCGGGCGCGCAATATGTCGTCGACATGGGAACGGGCGGGTCCACCCTCGTGCCCCGCGTCGACGTCATCCTCACCGGCGGCAGCTATGGATCGGTGTTCAACGGAAACGCCAATCGCATACCCAGCTACGTGATCGTCAACGCGCAGCTGCAGCTCAACGGCCGCGACGATCGCTGGTTCGTGCGCGCCTTCGTGCAGAACCTGACCGACAGCAATGCGATCACCGGCCTCTACGTATCCGACCAGCCTTCGGGCCTCTTCACCAACATCTTCACGCTCGAACCGCGACGCTATGGGATCGCCGCCGGGGTGAATTTCTAGAGGCTGGGCTGCGTGGACAAATTCCAGACCCACCGGACTGAGTGATTTGGGTGGGAACCGGCCATTCCTCTATTCGTCACCCCGGGCTTGACCCGGGGTCCCGCTGCCTTGGTCGAGGCGCTGTTTTACAAGAAAAGCGGGACCCCGGATCAAGTCCGGGGTGACGGAAAACTGATGTTCGCAACTGGCCAACTCCCGACATTTCGAATTCGTCCACGCTGCCTTGGGAATCGGTGAAAACCTCGCCCGGCCTGGCGGCGACGAAGCGGGCGGGGTCGACGCCCGCCGCGGCCAGCGCCTCGCCAAGGCGAAGCACCGGCTCATCGCGCGGCTCGTCGGTGAGGCGGAATGTGCCCCAATGGATGCCAAGCGCCCGCCGCGCGCCGACGATCTGGAAAATGCGCACCGCTTCGGCGGGGTCGACATGCTGGGCAGCCATGAACCAGCGCGGCGCATAGGCGCCGATGGGAAGGAGAGCAAGATCAGGCGATCCCAGATGCGCAATCCGGGCGAAGATCGCGCCATCGCCGAAGCCGGTGTCGCCCGCGAACCAGACGGTGCCGGCCGGCGTCGCGAGGAAATGGCCCGACCAGAGCGCCATGCGCCGGTCCGCCAGCGACCGATTGCTCCAATGGACCGCCGGCGTGAGGGTGGTGGCGATGCCTGGCGCGAGCGTGATCGCATCCCACCAATCGCCGGTCGCCAGCCTGGCATCGGGAATATGGGCGCGCACTATGGCGTCATTGCCAAGCGGCATGACCATGAGCGGCCGGTCGCGGGCATGCAGCCGCGCAAGCGTCCCGAGGTCGAGATGGTCGTAATGGCAATGGCTGACCAGCACAGCGTCGATCCGGGGCAGGTCCTCGAAGGCGACGCCCGGCGCGGTGACGCGCCTGGGGCCAGCAAAGGCGACGGGGCTGGCGCGGTCGGACCAGACCGGATCGGTCAATATGTTGCAGCCGGCTGCCTGGATGAGCACCGTAGCATGCCCGACCATCGTCACCACCAGCGCCTGGCTGGACGGCGCCGGGCGCGTGGGGGTGACGGGAACGGAGCGCGGCCAGGGCGCCGCCCGCTTGCCCAACCGCCAGCGCAGCAGGTCGCCCAGACCGCGATCGGTGGACGCCTGGCCGGGATTGAAAAAGCGCAGGCCATCGAAATGATCGCTCGGCGGCCCGGCATAATAGGGATTGCGCGGCATTGCCTAACGCCGCTTGATGCCGCCGAGGAGTATCCGCCCGACCCGCTCCGCCAGGGAAGGGACGGGCGGCACCACCGACAGCCCGTCGAGCAGGAGCAAGACCAGGCCGTGGACATTTGCCCAGGCGGCGAGCGCGACTATGGCGGCCGCCTCCTCATCGTCGGGCGGTGCATCGAACACGCCCTCCGCAATGCCCTGCGCGATGACCGAGAGGAGGACCGCATGCGAGCCTGCGGCAGCTTCGCCGACCGGATAGGGAAGGGCGGCGCGCGATGCGGCGAGCGCCGTGCCGAACATGAGGCGATAGCGCGCCGGATTGTCGAGCCCGAAGGCGACATAGGCCGCGCCGATCGCGATCAGGGCCTCCTCAATGCCTTCGGACTGCTGGGCCGCGGCCAACATCGCGGCGCGCAGGTCGACGAAACCCTTTATCGCGATTGCGCCCAGCAGGTCCAACTTTCCGGGGAAATGGCGATAAGGCGCGTTGTGGCTCACCCCTGCCCGGCGAGCGACCTCCCGCAAGGAAAATTCCCAATTCTGCTCCTCCGCGACGATCGCGGTCGCGGCGTCGACGAGTACCCGTCTCAGATCGCCATGATGATAGGCAGGGGCGGCGTTCGGCTCGGCTGGCATGATGGCTCCAGAAAGATGTTGACACTGTCTACATGCCATATGTAGACAGTGTCAACATAAAGGCGCGAGATTCGACGCTTCGAATGCGACCCGCGCCGCATGCCGGACCCGGCCCGCCATTGGACGGAGCGGAAGCAGTCCGGTCCCCTTCGATCGAGGAATCCATCATGGCCCATATTCTCTTTCCCCTGCCCTCGCACGATTTCGATCCGACCGAGGTCGGCGTCACATGGCGCGTGCTGACCGCCGCCGGGCACGGCGTGAGCTTCGCCACGCCCGACGGCAAGGCCGGCGCCGCCGACCCGATCATGATCACGGGGCGCGGGCTGGATCCATGGAGTCCGATCCCGCTGATCGGGCGGATCACGGTGATCGGCCGGATGCTGCGCGCCAACAAGGATGCCCGCCGCGCCTATGCCGAGATGATCGCCAGCCCCGCCTTCCGGTCGCCCCGCCGCTGGGACGAGCTTTCGGTGGACGGCCATGACGCGATCGTGCTGGGCGGCGGCCATCGGGCGCGCGGGATGCGCGAATATCTGGAAAGCCCGGTCCTGCAAAAGCTGGTGGCCGACTTCTTCGCCGCCGACAAGCCCGTGGCGGCGATCTGCCATGGCGTGCTGCTCGCGGCGCGCAGCAAGCGGGCGGACGGGCGCTCGGTTCTCCACGGCCGCAAGACGACGGCGCTGAGTTGGAGGCATGAACGGACCGCGAGCGCATTCGCGCATGTCGGCCGCTTCTGGGACCGCAACTATTACCGCACCTATCCGGAGGAGGATGGACAGCCAAAGGGCTATATGTCGGTCGAGCAGGAGGTCATCCGCCACCTTGCCGATCCTGGCGATTTCATCGATGTGCGACCCGAGGATCCGCATTTCCGTCGCAAGACATCCGGACTGGTCCGCGACAGCTTCATGGACCACAGCCCGGCGCTGGTGGTCGAGGACGGCAATTATGTGTCGGCGCGATGGCCCGGCGATACGCATTGTTTCGCCAGCACATTTGCCCGGCTCCTGTCCCGCAGCCCGGCGGAAGAGGATGCGCGCCGGGCGCGGGTCGCCTGATCCGCCCCATCCGGATCGACGAAGGCCTGCCGATCAAGGATGTCTCATCTGGAACGCTATTTCGACGTCTCTCGCCGCTCCTCGGCCAACCGCTTCGCGAGCAGGCGGCGCGAACGTTCCGCATAGGACCGGCAGGCCCCGGATCCACTGCCATACCGCCCCGCGCCTGCATTGTCGGGATGCGCGGAGATCAAAATGTCGCACTTCAAAGCGCCCATGCGCCTGTAGCTGGCTTCGAAGCCCTTGACGATCGGCGCGCTGGAAGGCGCGGTGAAACGGTAACGGTCGGCCGACACCGGATTGAGGCTGGAGGCGAAGACGATCGCCTTGCACCTCTTGCCCTCGCAGGCGTTCCAGCTCCATGTCATGCTGCCCATCGTGTGGCCCGGCGTCGCATGCGCGGCAATGGATGCGCGGCCGATCCTCAGAACCTCTCCGTCCTTCACGACGCGCAGCCGCGACACCGCCGGCCAGGCGCCGCCATAGTCGAATTGCGGATCGTCCTTCGCATGCGCGCCTGCCCGCAGGCCCTCCGCGCCGCGCCGGCTGGCCACCACGGTGGCGCCGGTGTCGCGCGCCAGGGCGGCGATCCCGCCAGCATGATCATAATGCGGCTCGGTACTCAGAATAAATTTGATGTCTTTGGGGTCGAAGCCCAGCTTGCGAACATTGCTGAGGATCATCGGCGCCGCCTGCGGAAGCGCGCCGTCGATCAGCACCAGGCCCGCACCCGTGTCGATCAAGGCGACGCTGAGACCCGCGAAGCCGACCAGATAGCTGTTGCCGAAAATCCTTTCGGGCGGCAGGGGCGCAAGCCATTCCTTGGCTCTTTCGACCGCCATCGGCCGGGTCAGAGGGTCATCGGAGGCGCGGGCGCCGCCCGCCCGGTCCACGGCGGCCATGGCTTCCGGCTCCGGCCCTGTCGCTGCCGCCGCCGGGCTGATGGCCAGCGACGCGGCGATTGTCATCGTTGCGATCATCCTCGTCTCCCTTCCCGGCGGGGATGCCGATTCAACCTCCTTCCCGCAAAGCATGATTTCTCGACAAAGCCATGAGAATAATTGATGACGGGTCATGGACCGCGCCCAACTTCCACTGAACGCTCTGCGCGCCTTCGAAGCGGCGGCGCGTCACCTCAATTTCACCCGCGCCGCGATCGAGCTTTGCGTCAGCCAGGGGGCCGTCAGCCATCATGTCGCGCAGCTTGAACGCCGGCTCGGCGTGCGCCTCTTCCACCGCCTGCCGCGAGGACTCTCGCTTACCGACGAGGGGCGCGCGCTCGTCCCCGTGCTGGCCGAAGCGTTCGACCGGGTGGGCGCGACGCTGGATCAATATGCCGGCGGCCGATTTCGGGAGGTGCTGAAGGTCGGCGTCGTCGGCACGTTCGCGACCGGCTGGCTGTTGCCGCGGCTGGACGCCTTCGCCCGCGCCCACCCCGCCATCGACCTGCGCATTTCGACGAACAACAACCGCGTGGATCTGGCAGGGGAAGCGCTGGATTTCGCGATCCGTTTCGGCGACGGCGCATGGCACGGCACCCAGGCCGAACCCTTGATCGAAGCGCCAATGACGCCGCTGTGCGCTCCGGCCATGGCGGCGCGGCTGAGGTCGCCCGCCGACGTCCTGCACGAACGGCTGCTGCGTTCGTACCGGCCGGATGAATGGGCGCTCTGGTTCGAGGCGGCAGACATCCCCGTCCCGCTTTTCCGCGGACTCGTTTTCGACAGTTCGGCGCTGATGGTGTCCGCCGCCATGGCCGGTTTCGGCGTCGCGCTCGCGCCTCCCGCGATGTTCATCCGCGAACTTGCATCGGAACTGCTGGCTCAGCCTTTCCCGATCATGATCGACGCGGGCCGCTATTGGCTCACCCGGCTGATGTCGCGACCCGAAACCCACGCCATGCGGTGCTTTCGCGAATGGCTTGGCGAAGAGATCACGGCCCCGATCGCGTCATGGCCCTATGTCCGCGAGCAGGGCGGCGGCGCCAATTTGCCATAGGTGCCCCTGTGGAACAACAGCGGCGCGCCCGGATGATGCACGTCCAGCGCATGCACGCTGCCGAGCACGAGATGATGGTCCCCCGCGTCGTGCACCGCATATATGGTGCAGTCGATCCAGGCGATGGCGCCGTCGAGCACCGGGGAACCGAGCGCCGAGGGACGATGCGCCACGCCGGCGAACTTGTCCGGATCCTTCGATGCGAGGGTGCGGCACAGGGCCTCCTGATCATCGCCCAGGACATTGACGCAGAAACGTCCCGCCTCCGCGATCCTGGGCCAACTTGAAGAGGCCTTGTCGGGAAAGAACGCCACCAACGCCGGGTCGAGCGACACCGATGTGAAGGATCCCACGATCATGGCGGCGGGCCTGCCGTCCGGGGGCATCGCCGTGATGGCGCAGACGCCGGTCGGATAATGGCCCAATATGCGGCGAAAGGTCGCGGGTTCGATGGCGAGCGTCATGACGATTTCAGACTTTCCAGACAAGCGGGATTCTTTTCTGAGCGGCGACGGAATCCCGGAAACAGGACCGTGCGGTTCCATCGGCGATGGTGAAGGGGCAGCGCGGTAAGCGCGTCGGCCTTTCCCGCCGCGCCCTGCCTATGGGATCGCGGATTGATGAACCTCGACCACATACATCTTGACGCTGCCGGCTTCTACGAACTTGTCTTCATCCGCGCGAATGACCTGCATGATGTCTGCATCGAAGAACGCCTGGATTCCCGCCTCGGCGTGCGCGCGCGTCGGGTAGACGGCTTCGGTTATGACGTCGAAATCGGCACTTGCCGCGCTTGCACGACCATCGCCCACCGACGCCAGCAGCGGATCATCCGCCCGGATGTAGTTACGCCGGTACACGCCGATCGGGGGAAGTATCCGTCTGGCCAAGGGCGCATGCTTTTCTTCATAATAGCGGATGAATTCATCCAGCGACATTCCCGGCTTTCTCCTCATCGATACCAACAGCTTGAACATTGCGCCCTCTCCTGCTGCATATGATCGTTCATCAGGGCGCGATCAGATCGCTCCGCCGCCGTCGACGGGCAGTTCGGCGCCCGTGATGTAGGCGGCCTCCGCCGACGTCAGGAATGTCACGGCGTCCGCAATCTCATCGGGCGTCCCCATCCTGGCCAAGGGCATGGTCGCCACGATCGCGTCGTTGAAGCCGGCGGGATTCAGTTGGATCATGGGCGTGTCGATGGCGCCCGGATAGATGCCGTTCACGCGAATGCCATGCTTCGCCAGTTCCAGGGCCGCGCATCTGGTCATGCCCCGGACCGCCCATTTCGATGCCGAATAGGCGAACATGCCGGCTATTCCGCGCAGCGCGACGCCGGACGATATGTTCACGATCGAACCGCCCCCCGCATCGGCGATCAAGGGCGCGGCCGCCTTCATCCCCAGGAAGACGCCCAGTTGATTGACGTCGACGCTTCTCGCGAACTGCTCCCGGTCCGTTTCGAGCATGCGCAGCGGAATGAAAATGCCCGCGCAATTCACCAATGCCGTCAGCTTGCCGAAGGCCGCCAGCGCCGTCGAACAGGCATCGTCCCACTGGCTTTCGCTGGCAACGTCCAGAAGCTGGAACCTTGCCGCCGCTCCCAGTTCCGCCGCCAGCCGCTCGCCGGCGGGATTGCGGTCGGCAAGGACGACCGATGCGCCGGCCGCGACGAATTTCCGGGCTATGGCCGCGCCCATGCCGCTCGCGGCGCCGGTGACGATCGCCACCGTGCCGCCGAGCCGCCTGTTCGACGCAGGCTCCACCCCCTCGCTCATCGCGTCCGCACTGTGAGGGATATGCCGTATGTGGCGGGCGTCCCCACGCGTCGCGCGATGGTGTCGTTGGCGAAGTTGACCGACGTCTCGTAGAGTTTGTTCGTCACGTTGCGGCCGAACAGCGTAAGCCGCCAGCTATCGTCATGCCCCGCGACGCCCGCGCGAAGATCGAGCAAGGCCCGACCGCGCAGCCTGTAGAGGGTTTCCGGATTGTCGGGCAGGGTGAAGGTGGAATTGGACGCGCTCTGGAAGTTCAGGCTGCTTCCGACAAATGCCTTGAAGCTGCCCGCGTTCCATTCATATTGCGCGTCGGCTGACCCCTGCCAGGTGGGCGTGAACGGGACGCGCGATCCCCTGAAATTGCCGAAGTCGCCGGCGCCGTTGAAGGTCGTGAAATCGGAAACGACCTTGGTCTTGATATAGGTCGCCGCGGCCGAGAGCGAGAGGCCGGGATAAGGCCGCGCCACCAGGCTCGCCTCCGCCCCGACCGAGCGCACCTTCGGCACGTTGACGAGCAGTTCCAGCAGGCCGAAGACAAGATCCTCTATGCGCGCGCGCTCCTGCTTGTCGCGATAGTCGTAATAGAATCCGGCGAGATTGAACTGGAGGTGCTTGTCGAAAAGCGGCAGCTTCGCCCCGGCCTCATAGGCGTCCACCCGCTCCTGCCGCGCCGGCACATATTGCGAGGTGGAGGAGGCCGAGATGTTCGAGAAGGCGCCCGCCTTGTACCCCCGGCTGAAGGTCGCGTAGAGCAGAGCGCCGCTCGGCGCCTTGTAGGACATGCCTGCCAGGAGCGAGATATTGTCCTCGTTCAGCGAGGACTGATTGCCTGCGGGCAAGAGTTCGGGCGCGGGCGTCAGGGAATAGCATTGGTTCTGGTCGACGACTTCGACCGGCGTGTTCTTGAGGCCGAAGGCCGCGAATATTTCCTGGAGCCGGGTGAATATCCGTCCGGTGGCGTTTTCAACGCTGCCATCATAGCTGCATTGATAGGCCGACCGATTCTGCTTCGTATAGCGGATGCCGCCCTTGATCGACAGGCCATCGACGACCTCATATTCGGCATTGGCGAAGACCGCATAGGTGCGCGTCTTCTGAAGCGCCTGCGATATGGCGGCCGAGATCGGAGGCAGGTCGGGAAAGGGCGTGGATGCCGAGGCGTCGAAAATGCGGTACTGATGGCGGTCGTCCACATTCGCGTAATCGTAATTGGCGCCGATCAGACCCCGGAAGCGGTCCGTATCCAGGCTGAGCCGAAGTTCCTGGCTGAACGTCTTGATCCTGCCAAAGGCCCGACCCGTGAAGTCCACGAAGGCCGTTCCGTCATAATCCTGGAATCGGTCAAGATCCTGATGCTGATAGGATGTTATCGAAATCAGCTTCAATTGGTTCGACAATTCATATTCGCCGCGCAGCCCGACCTGCCAATAGCGATCGTTCATCGCCTTCGGCCATGACGAATCCCAATCGGCGGCGCGAGGGTTGTTTGGCGCGATCGGCGAGGCGGCGACTTCAGGCGAAACGGGGCCCGGATTGTCCGGAACGATCTGCACCAACTGGGTCGCCGTGGTGTCGGACCTGTTCCGCCAGGCATTTGCGGAAAACCTTAGCGTCAGGCGTTCCGTCGGCGTCCAGTCGAGCAGCAGGCGGCCCGCCAACTGGTTCTGTTCGCCCCGCTTGTCCCCCGGCCTGGTGAGGCTATATTGCCATGCTCCGCCCTGCACCGTCCGCAAGGCTACCCGTGCCTGGAGAGTCGAGCTGATCGGACCGCTAACGAAGCCCTCCACCGAAGTCTTGCCGAAGCGTTCGACGGAAACCTGTCCGCCCGCCTCAAATATAGGAGTAGGCTTCGCAGCGATATAATTGATCGCGCCGCCAGTCGAATTTTGTCCGTAAAGAGTTCCTTGCGGTCCCTTCAAGACTTCGATCCGTTCGAGGTCCAAGGCGGCCGCTTCGGTCATAACCGGAAAGGGAAGCGGCGATTCGTCGATATAGACGGCGACGGCCGGCGCTGAACCGAAACCCGAATCGTTGAAGCCGATGCCGCGCAGCGAATAGACCGGCGTATTGTTGAGCGAGGGCGCGAAGGTAAGCCCGGGCACGACCTTGGCCAGATCGGCGACGTTGGCGATGCCGCGCTGCGTGAGTTCTGCGCCGCCCAGCGCCGTGATCGACATCGGCACGGCGTTGATCGATTCCGAACGCTTCTGCGCCGTGACGACGATGTCGGGTATGGAGGCGAACGGCGCGCCGTCCGCCGACGATTGCGGACTCGCGGCGACGCTCCCCGTCTGCTCATCCGCCGATGCATAGGCAGGACTCGACAAGATCGTCGTGGCAACAAGCGCGGTTATCAAATGAACCTTGGCCATATCATCCCCTCCAGAATGTCGTATATTATAGATATTATAGACGGGATTGGGGCAGCGAGCCGGCAGCTATCCCGTGCAGGCATTTCAATATCACCTCCCGGTCATACCGTAAAGTATTTTATGTTTCGGCGCGGAAAGCGCCATCTTGCGCGTGCCGCCGCACCATGCCATCATAACTGAAATTATGGAGTTCGCCGATGCGCGAGGTCGGTGACCATCCCTGAAGAAAGAGCAGCCCCGTGGCGGTTCGAACAGGAGAGACGACCCATG
Source organism: Sphingobium sp. HDIP04 (assembly GCF_000445085.1). Classification (NCBI taxonomy): domain Bacteria; kingdom Pseudomonadati; phylum Pseudomonadota; class Alphaproteobacteria; order Sphingomonadales; family Sphingobiaceae; genus Sphingobium; species Sphingobium sp. HDIP04. The sequence goes on from NZ_ATDO01000095.1 coordinate 48,021, forward strand.
AGCAGGAATTCGGCGGCTCCCGTGGAATCGCCCATTCGCCCCGCGACCGCCGAAGGAGCGGGCGGGGGGCTTTCAGTGCCGCTGGAACCCTATCGCTCGCCCGAATTCTTCGCGGCGGAACGGGAAAGGCTGTTCGGGCGGGCCTGGCTGCTGATGGGCCGGATCGAGGAACTGCCCACCCCGCGCAGCCATGTGGTGAAGAGGGTCGACATCTGCAACGCGTCCATCCTCATCACCCGGGACGGCGGCGATAGTGTCCGCGCCTTCCACAATATATGCCCGCACCGCGCCAACCTGCTGGTCAGGACGGAGTCCGGAAGCGGCGGCACGCTTGTCTGCAACTATCATAATTGGTCTTTTTCACTCGACGGATCGTTGAAGGGCGTGCCGGGCGAATCCATGTTCGGCGGCCTGGACAAGAAGAAATGCGGCTTGAAGCCGATAGCGCTTTCGGTCTGGGAGGGATGGATCTTCATCAATCTCGATCCCGAACCGGCCATGACGCTGGAGGAGTTTCTCGGCGACATGGCGCCCTATCTGTCGGGACTGAGCTATCCCTATGCGGACACGCCGGTCGTTCTTGAAGTGAAGGTCAAGTGCAACTGGAAGGTCGTCATGGATGCCTTCGCGGAGGCCTATCATCTGCCCGCCCTCCATCGCAACACGATATGCGAGTGGTTTTCGGACCGAAGCAACGCGTTCGGCAAGCCCCTCACCACCAGGATCATGGGACTTCACGCGGTCAATTCCATGTACGGGAACCCCGACTATGCGCCCGGCGACCGAAACGCCTTCGAACGGATCGTGGAAAATCCCGCCCATATGGCTTCAGATCATGTAGAGACCTTGAACCATTACCGGGCCCATGCGGCCGTCAATCCGACAAAGACCGACCGCTGGTCGATGGATGTCAATTACATATTCCCCAATGTTCATATCGATTCGATCGGAACCGGCTTCCTCGTGCATCATTTCTGGCCTGTATCCGTCGATGAGGCGATCCAGGAAACCAGGATGTACGTGCGTCGGCCCAGGACAATCAGGGAACGAATAGCGTTCGAATTCCACCTGGCCCGCGCCTTCGACGTCTATCTCGAAGATCTGAGCAATGTCGAATATACGCAGGTCGGGATAAATTCTCGCGCGACGGACACGATCCCGCTGTCGGAAGCGGAAATTCTCATCCACCATTCCATCGCGAAATTGCAGGAATGGATCAGCGGCTGACAATCGCGGCATGGACAGGCAATCAAACAAGGGACCGCTTATGCTTCTTCCGGAAAAATTCGCTGAATGGGAAGGCTTCGTTTCGGCATGGTGCCTGCCCGATACCCACGCCCGCTTCCAGGCGCGGTACGAAGGCGATCCGGCCGACCTCAGGCATTTCTACGATTCGCTGATGCCCAGGGTCGAGGAGGCTCTCGCCTATCTGGACGATTTCCCGCTCGAAGCGATGGAGGAGCCTGAGCGCAATCTGATGAACCTGCTGATGTCGCTGTCGCATGTCGCCTATGGCCTGGAACGCCATGGCGCGCCCCGCGCGCCCAATGCGGTCTACCCAAGCAGGATCAGGCTGGTCCGGAGCGTTTCGCCGGCCTAGAATATGCCGCTGGGCCAGCCTGAAGCCGCTTTGCCTCCGTCAACGGCCGGACGTCATCTCCTCTTTCCTCGGCGTGGTCGCGCCGGTCGACAGGTGCAGGCCGGCGTCCGAGATCAGCGTCACTCCGGTGATATGTTCGGCGCCCTCCCCCGCCAGGAAGACGACCGCCTTTGCAATATCTTCGGGAGTGCCGGCCCGCGCCAGCGGCGTGAGGCATTGCTGGGCTTCGATCATCTGCTGCAACCCATCCTGCCCGAACGGGTCCGAGAACCAGCGCGACGCGATGAAACCGGGACATACGGCGTTTACCCGGATTTCCGGCCCCAGCGACCTCGCCATCGCCATGGTCATCGTGTTGAGCGCGCCCTTGGACGCCGAATAGGCCATGCACGATCCGACGCCCAGAAGCCCACCGATAGACGAGACATTGACCACCGCCCCAAATCCCTGCGCTTTCATAAGGGGGCGGCATGCGCGCACCATCTGGTAGGCGCCGACCACATTGGTTCGATAGATGGCCAGGAAATCCTCGGCGGAAAGCCCGTCCAGATCGTCATGGGCGACCAGCTTCGTGCGGGCGGCGTTGTTCACCAATATGTCGACCCTTCCCCATCGGTCGACGGTTTCGGCGACAAGGCGCCGGCAGTCCTCATCCTGATCGATATTGCCCTGAACCGCCGCCGCCTCGCCGCCGGCGACGACGATCTCGTCCGCCACGCCTTGCGCTTCGTTCCGGCTACGCGAATAGTTGACGATGACCTTCGCGCCCTGCGCCGCGAGCCTTCGCGCCACGGCCGCGCCCAGGCCCGTCCCGGCGCCCGTCACGATTGCCACCTTGCCCTCGAACGTCATTGCGCGGCCCTCTCCTCCTTGCAAATCCGCATGCGGCCATGCCTGGGGGAAGATATTTTCCTCTCCTGACAGGTTCCCGCCCGCGGCCTTGCCGCCTATTTTCGGCATAACGTAATATTGTTTATGTTATCTGGCAAGCCGATGCCGGGCCGGATCACGATGCGAGTCACGCGCGCCTGCTCAACCAGGCCGCAAATGCATGGTCAAGAAACCCGGCGCGGTCATGAGAGCATGGGCGCGACCAGCTCCAGCCCCGAAGGCATCCGGCGAATCGGGCGACGGGTCGGTCGGCAGGTCAGGCAGCGGCGGCGCTGTTCTTCGCCGTCGACCGCTTGCCACCTCTTGCCCCCTGGCGAGGCGGCGACCCGCTTTTCGGCGCGGCTTGCCGCGATCCGCCCGGCTCCGACTCCAGCAGGACGGCCAGCACTTCCTCGCGGAACAGCTTTTCCTCCTCCTTGGTCGAGGAAAGCAAGGGCGTGATCGCCGCCGTCAGCAATATGCGGGCCCGCGTGCGCGCCTCCTTCCGGCCGAAGCCGATATGCTCGAAGGCGTCGGCGATGAAATCGAGCACGATCTTCTCAGCCTGCTTCACCGACGACGCCGCCCTGGGATCGGAGGCCGACCATACGCGCATCGCGCGATCGAGGGCGAACAGGCTGCTCTTGAGGCTGCGGGAGGCGAGATGGCGTATGCGGACCATCGGGTCGGGAGACTCGGCCGCAAGCTCCGCGACCAGGCCCTGCACCTGCGCCACGTTGAAATAATCGGCCAGTGCGCCGAGATAATCATCCATGTCGCTGAAATGATGATAGAAGCTGCCTGTGGACACCTTCAATCGCTTGGTCAGCTTGGTGAGGCGCATGCCGGCTATGCCCTCGCTCATCAGAAGCTGCTGCCCCGCCTCCATCCAATCGGCACGACCCAGCCATCGAGAACCACTCGCCACTGCCCGCTGACGCTGCCCCTTGACCATCTGACCTTCGCTCCACACCATATATTCCGCTATGGACTACCCCCGATCGGCCGGAAAGCCAAGGCGGCTCTTGGCCGGGAAGCGTCCGGCCCGGTCCGACGAGCCGCCGAGAGCGGAGGCAGCGGCGGAAAACGCCGCGAAAGCCAGCCCGATTCCAGTCCGGGATCGTCGCGGGCGCACCGGAAAACCCCTGCGCGGGCAAGGAAATCCAAGATGGCGGATGTATCCCCGCCCGAAATGCAAGCCGCAAATCGAGCCGAATGCCGGGCTTGCAACAGGAGATAAGTTATTTTATGCTATAGCTCAAACATGTTGATGGAACGGCGCGCGCCGGGCATCCTTGCAATGCATGAAGAATATGGGAGAGGCGGAATGGCCGAAGCGAAGGCGAAGCAGGCTGGCGGCGGGAAGACGCGCCGGAAGGTCGTCCCCACCCACATGGCGCATTTCGTCGTGAAGACCGCCCAGTACGAGAAGATGATCGACTGGTATCTGACCTTCTTCGACGGAGAGGTCGTGTTCTCGAACGAGATAGCGACCTTCCTGACGTTCGATCAGGAACATCATCGCGTCGCCATCGTCAACATGCCCGGCCTCCTGCCGCAAAGGGACGATACCGCCGGCGTGCATCATGTCGCGTTCAGCCTGGCGTCCCTCGAAGACCTGCTGGAAAACTACAAGCGCCTGAAGGAGAGGTCGATACTTCCCTGGTGGTGCGTCAATCATGGACCCACGACGTCTATGTACTACAAGGATCCCGACGGATCGCAGGTCGAATTCCAGACCGACAATTATGAGACCTTCGGCGAAACCGTAGAGTTCATGAAGTCGCAGGCCTATGCCGACAATGTCGGGGGCGTCGATTTCGATCCCGAGGAACTTGTCCGGCAGTTCGAGGCGGGAATAGCCGTGGATTTCCTGCTCAAGCGGCCGGACGTGCGCGGCTGAAAGCCATCGCGGACTTCAGCCCTGGGGCGTGGAACGGAAAAAGGCTGGCATGAGGCCGCAGCGATTTCGCGGCCTCAGCATCGGAAAGCCCCGGTCGGGTCCATGTGGACCTTTGGGGCGGCCTGGACATAAAGAGAGAGGACAAAACTGATGGATGTGCCGGTACTGATCGCGGGGGGCGGCCCGGTCGGGATGATCTTGAGCCTGGAACTGGCGCATCACGGTGTCCGGTCCATCCTGATCGAACGCAATCCCACGACCACGCGCCATCCCAAGATGGACCTGACCAACGGGCGCAGCATGGAATTGCTGGCGCGTCTGGGCGTGGTGGATATTTTGCGCGCGGCCGGCGTGCCGTCGGGCAATTGCTTCGACATCGTCCGCGTCAGCCACGGACTTCCCGGCGTGGGAAAGGAATTGTTCCGCTTCGCCTATCCCTCGCCCGACGAAGTGCGCAGAATGTCGCGGGAAACGAATGACGGCACGCTGACCCGCGAACCGCCGCTCCGCATATCGCAAATCCTGCTGGAACCCGCCCTTCTGGATGTGATCAGGCAAAACCCCCTCATCGATGCGCGGTTCGGCTGGACCGTGCAGTCGTTCGAACAGGATGAGGACAGCGTCCGCGTCGCCATTTCGGAAACCGACGGCACGGCGACCGAAACGATCGAATGCGCCTATCTTGCGGGATGCGACGGCGGGGGAAGCAATGTCCGGCGCGGCCTTGGCATCAAATATGAGGGCGATTTCGCGGTCGGCAGCTTCTATATGGTGCATTTCAGGTCCGATGCGCTGGACGCCCTTCAGCCTGACGGGCCATGGTGGCACTGGCTCACCAATGCGGGGGGCATGGTCGCGCAGAATGACCGGGATCTCTGGACCCTGCACACGCCGGTTCCGGAGGGCATGGCCCCCGAATCCGTCGATCCGCGCGCGCTGCTCAGAAATTGGGCCGGACGGGACTTCGACTTCGAAATATTGGTGGCCAATCCCTGGACGCCGCACATGGTCGTCGCCGAACGCTATGGCGAAGGCCGCGTATGGATGGCGGGCGACTCCGTGCATCAGTTCATGCCGACCGGGGGATATGGCATGAACACGGGCGTGGGGGACGCCGTCGACCTGGGCTGGAAGCTCGCGGCGGTGATCCATGGCTGGGGCGGGCCGGCGCTGCTGCGGTCCTATGAAGAGGAACGGCGCCCGATCGCGATCCAGAACCGCGCGGCCTCGCGTCGCCACCTGGATGTCAACATCGCCATATGGTCCGCTTCCCCGGCCACGACGGACGACGATAAGGCCTGGGACCATATGGCGGAGGAGATCGAGCGCCTCGGCAATGCCGAAAATGAAAGCTGGGGCATCGAACATGGCTATCGCTATGCCGGATCGCCGATCATAGCGCCCGACGGCACGCCGGAGCCGCCCTTCGATCCCGACAGTTACCGGCCGACCACCTGGCCGGGCGCGCGGCTGCCGCATTATTATCTGGAGGACGGCAACGCCCTGCACGATCTTCTCGGCCCCGGCTTCAACCTGATCAACTGCCGCGGCGCCGATACCGGGCCGCTGGAGGATGCCGCCGCCCAAATGGGCCTGCCCCTGAAGATCGTCGGTCTCCACGATCCCAAGGTCTGCGCGGCGATGGAGCGTCCCTTGCTGCTCGTTCGCCCGGACCAGCATGTCGCATGGCGCGGGACGGAACTCCCCGCGGATTGCCTGGCGCTGCTGCGTCGCGTAACCGGCTGGCAATCCGCCCTGGAACGCGAAATCCCGGAAAGAAGCCACGCCCGCGCCTGAAAGCACGGGCTTCGGGGGCAAGAACGGCGCCAAAGCCACGGAAAGGTGGAACAGGATGGATAATCCGACCGAGATCAAGGCGGCCTGCGGCGACATCATCGCCGCCTTCGCCCACCATGTCGACCATCGCGAATTCGGCGACGCCGTGGCGCTGTTCGCCGAAGACGGCGCATTCCTCAGGCCCGATCTGGAGGCCAGGGGACGTGACCAGATCGCCGCCCTTTGGGCCGACCGCCCGGCCAGCTTCGTCACGAAACATTTGTGCCACGCTTCCTTCTTCCATGATGTCGGCGAAGAATCCGCCCGCGCCGTGACGCCCTTCATGCTCTACACGGCGGAGCGCGAAGGGGATGAAACGGCTCCGCTGGAAGGGCCGGCGGCCATCGCGGAATATCACGACCTTTTCGTGAAGACCGATGAAGGCTGGCGGATCGCCGAGCGCCGCGCCGTCCCGATCATGCTGCCCCGGCGCGCATGACAGCCACGGACAAAAGCCGTGCAGTGACCTGAAAGGAGAATTCCGTGCCCAGATATATCGCCGTAGCGCTCACCAATCCCGTGGAAGGGAAAGAGGCCGAATTCAACCACTGGTACGACACCGTCGCCATCCCGTCCTACCGGAAGATACCCGGCCTAGTGCCGCTTGGCCGGTTCCGGCATCACAGCCGCGGCGACGATTCCGATATGCCGACATATTGGAAATATGCGTCCTTCTACGAAATAGAGACCGACGATTTCGATGGGTTCGTCGCAACCGTGAAGAAGACGCTGGATAATATCCCCGAATATCATCTGTCGGAATTTCTCGACCGGAAGAGTTGGTTCGAACCCGTCTACGAAGCGCTTTCCGGGGACGCGAAATGACCCTGGAACCGGCCATGTCGCTGGAAGGCCGGGTTGCGCTGATGACGGCGGCCGGATCGGGCATCGGGCGGGCGAGCGCCCTTGCTGTCGCCTCCCTCGGCGCGTCCGTGATGGTGACCGACATCAACGCCGATTCCGCCCGCGACGTCGCCGACCGGATAGTGTCGGCGGGCGGCCGGGCCAGGCATATGGCGCTGGACGTCGCCCAGGAGGAGCAGATCGCGGCCGCCGTTGCTGCCGCCACCTCGGCCTTCGGCAGGCTCGACATATTGCACAACAATGCCGCCTATCAGGGCGCCGACGCGATAGAGGGGGACATCGACGTCGTTTCGATGACGGTCGATTTCTGGAACCGCATGATGGCCGTCAACCTCACAAGCCATATGCTGGGGTGCAAGCACGCCATCCCGGCCATGCTGGAGAATGGAGGCGGCTCCATCATCAACACGGCGTCGATGTACGGCCTCGCCGCCTATCAGGCAATGCCGTGCTACGGCATATCCAAGGCGGGGGTCGCCATGCTGACGAAATATGTGGCCGCCTCCCACGGCAAGCGGGGCATAAGGTGCAACGCGATAGCGCCGGCCGTGATCCTGACCGAAGGCGTCAAGCGGTTCCTGCCGCAAGAGCTGGTCGATATGAACGAGAGCCATGCCGCCCTTCCCTATCTGGGCAAGCCGGAGGATGTCGCTGCGATGGTCGCCTTTCTCGCGTCGGACGCCGCCAGGTTCATCAGCGGCCAGGTGATCGCCATAGACGGCGGCACGACCGCCCAATTGCCGACCGTGACCGCCGCCCGCGCCCTTGCCGAAAAGGCGCGGACGCATGGCCGATAACAGGCAGGAGAGGATGCAATGCATATATGGCGCCAGATCATGTTCCTGCAACGGGCGGCGGGAACCAGCCGGGCCGAATTCCTGGCCAGATGGCCCGACGTCACCGACGCCATTGCGAAAGGCCACGGGCCAAAGCCGCGGCGGATCGTCGAAAACCATCCCTTGGACCCGATGGAGCAAGGGCTTTGCGGCGATGTGATCCCCGCCGCATATGATGGCGTGTATGAATTCTGGTTCTGTTCGGAAAAGGAGGCGATGGACGCGCTGCCTTCATGGAACGCCAGCCGCGACCTCAGGCTGAAGATGGACGGATGGATCGACAAGGACAACAGCCTGCAGTGGCTCGCCGAAATACATATGAGGATCGATCTGCCGGGGACGGCCGCTACATTGATCCTGGCGGGAAAGGCGGCCGACGGATATGATGTGGAACGCGCGCAGCAATATTGGCGCGACATTCATCCGAAGGTCTTTCTCGCCGAAAAGGACTTCGCTGAATATATAACGGGCTATGTCCAGAACCATGGCCGCGACCGGGCGGCGTTGCAAGGTCTCGATCTGTTCGACCGTTACGAATTCATGCCCCTTTGCGGTCATATGGGGCTGCGGTCGCTGAGGGACATCCTTACGGCCTATACCCTCCCAAGCTATGCCGGCCCCATTCGCGCGGACGAAGCCGTTTTCGGCAAGCCGGACGGCGCGCTGGCATTCGCCTCCACGAAATCGCGGTCGACCGAGCCGCGATAGGCCGATACCGGGCCACCTGCAGCCGGAGCATGATCCTCCCGGATTGAAGAGGATCATGCGCCGATTTTCCCTTTCCCTCATTTTCCCGGTCGCCGGACGACGCCGGCTGACATGAAGCTGCCTCAGCTTATCCCGGCCGCCTTGCGCGCCGCCGCCTTGGCCTTTTCCATGTCGAATGTCCGGTTCATCATCGTCCGTTGCGCGGGAAGGCCGCCGCCCGACTGGAGCGCCACGACGAACCACCATCCGCCATAGGCGTCGGCCGTGAGATCGCGGATGAGGTTGTAGACGCGCATCCGCGCCTCGATGTCCACATCCTTGCGGGTGTAGAGATATTTCCGGATGAACTTGCCCGACTCCTCATTGCGCAGGTCGGCTTCCATCGGGACGGTGATGACCAGCCCCCCCGCCAGGTCGTGCAGATATTTGATCGTCTGATGGAAATTGGCGGCGAGATAATATTTGGTCGCATTGACGGCCAGCGTGTTCGGAAACACCATGCCGGAAGGCTGGGACGTTTCATAATGTTCGCAGGCATAGTCCAGGCCCATCCTGATCATCTCTTGATAGACGATCAGTTCGCTCAGGCTGCTCTGGACGACGGGATCCTTGTCCTTCCCCTGCATCTCCGATACGAGCTGGGCAAGACCGATATAGAGTTCGCCGTTGCGAACCGACTCGACCAGGCCGCCCGTCCGTTCCCAAAGGCCCAGCGAACGGGCCAGAACGCTCGCCAGTTCCACTTCGCCCGCCAGGAACACGCGATCCCATGGCACGAAGACATCGTCGAACACCACGAAACCTTCCGGCATGCTGTGATGGGAGCTTGCAGGATAGTCAAATTCGTTCAATTCCGCGGGCGCGAAGCTGCGATTGATGATGGAAACCCCCGGCGTGTTGACCGGGATGGAGAAAGACACGGCATAATCCGCCTCCTCCGGGCGCATGCCCTTGGTGGGCATGACCACCAGCTCATGGACCAGCGAAGCGGCCGTGATGTGCAGCTTTGCCCCCCGCACGACGATGCCGTCCTCGCGCCGCTCGACGATCCGGACATAAAGGTCGGGATCGTCCTGCTCATTGGCTCGGCGTTTGCGATCCCCTTTGGGATCGGTGATCACTTCCGCTCCGCGCAGATCATTGTCGCGCGCATATTTGTATATGCGCTCGATATTGTCGGCATAGCGCGGGTTCACCTTGGCGACATCGTCCTTGACGCTCATCAACGCCATGAAGACGCCGGTGACGAGCGTTCCGATCGTCGTCTGCTTCATCATCTCGACGCGCTCGACCAGATGCTCCTTGGTGGTCGGAATCTGGAAGATGCGGTGATGCTCGTTGCCCTCCTCATCCCGGTAGAATCGAAATTCGTTCACCTCCGGATCGCCGTCGTCATAATCGCTTGCCGTCAGCGCGAGCGGCACCTGGAAGCGCGGATGGGTGGTGATGTCGTCGATGCGCTCGCCGTCCCAATAGGTTACGCGCCCGTCGTTCAGGCTTTCGATATATTGTTGCGGGGTCTTTCTAGCCAAGGTCGCTCTCCTCAAATCGAATTCATCAAATGTCCATCATGGCCGGTCGGGCTTCACGCCGACTTCCTGTGCTTGTCGGCGGATTATCCGCGACGCCATGACTTTTCTTCCACTATAAGATCGTCTGGATCGGTCGCCGCTCCACTATGTTGAGGCCATATCCGGCCAAGGCGGCCAGCTTCACCCGACTGGAACTGAGCAGGATCATGTCGCGAACCCCCAGCGCGAGCAGGATCTGCGCGCCGACGCCATAGTCGCGCAGCGCCATCTGCTTCGCCGCCTTGTCCTGCATGCCCGCCATCCGGCGCGACAGCCAGTCCTGGTCGGGATCGCGGACCAGCACCAGCGCCGCCGGCCCTTCCTGGTTCGCGATCATCCGCATCGCCGAGGGAAGATAGGCTTGCCGCGCCTCGGCATGGGCCAGCAGGTCCGTCGCCATGTCCACCTGATGCATGCGCACCAATGTGGGCATGCCGGGTCCGATCCGGCCGCGCGTCAGCGCGACATGCTCCGTATCGTCTATCCGGTTGCGGAAGACATGCATGGTGAAATCGCCATAGAGGCTCTTGAAAGGACCGCGCCGCACCTCCTCGACCTGGCATTCTAGCCGCCGGCGATATTCGATCAGGTCGGCGATCGATCCGATCCGCAACCCGTGACGCGCCGCGAATTCGCGCAAGTCCCGCAGGCGGGCCGTGGAGCCATCCGCGTTCAGCACGCCGCAGACGACGCCGGCAGGGGCAAGCCCGGCGAGACGGGCTATATCGACCGCCGCCTCGACATGGTCGGCGCGGGCCAGAACGCCGCCGTCCCGCGCCACCATCGGGAAGACATGGCCGGGCGAAACCAGGTCCGAGGGCAGCGAGTCCGCCGCAATGGCCACCTGGATGGTGCGGGCGCGGTCATGGGCCGAAATTCCGGTGGTCACCCCCTCCCGCGCCTCGATCGACACGGTGAAAGGCCGTCCTTCGGAGGAAGGCGCGCGAGGAGCCATGAGTTCGAGCCTGAGTTCGTCCGCCCGCTGCGCGGTGATGGCAAGGCAGATCAGGCCCCGCGCATGCGTCGCCATGAAGGAGATCGCGGCGGCGTCCGCAAATGCGGCCGGCCATAGGATGCTTCCCTCGGCGTCTTCATCGTCGGAATCGACCAGGACGCAAGGTTCGCCGCGCCCCGCGTCATCGACAATGTCCTCCATCGACGCCATTGCGCCCGATGATGGCATCCGTTCCGCCACAAGAGCCACAGCCTCTTCCCTTCGATCCTTCCTGGCGCCGGTCCCGCCGATGGGACGAGCGCCATTGCATAACAAAATTTATTTTCTAACCAATTTCCTTGTCACCCGGTCCCGGAGCGAAGCGCGGTCGCACCGCGTAATTTCCCTGGAACCACATGCAACTCGGCAGGCATTGATTATCGTTGAGACATAACTCATATTATGTTATGTGACAAGCCACTATATGCAACCACGTGACTTGCATCGCAAATTCGGCGGGACAAGACAGCCGGACATGGATCGAAAGGGGAGCAATGACTGAAGTGGCCAAATTGGAGAAGCATGGACCGATCGCCGTCCTGACGATAGATTCCCCCCCGGTCAACGCGCTGGGGCTGGACGTGCGCCGGGCGCTGCTGAAATATATATCGATGGCCGAGGCGGACCCCGAAATCGAGGCCGTCATCCTTGCATGCGCCGGGCAGACCTTTTTCGCGGGCGCCGACATTTCCGAGTTCGGCAAACCGTTCCAGGCCCCCGATCTCAGCGTCGTTTGCCGGCATATCGAGAACAGTTCCAAGATCATCGTCGCCGCCATCCATGGAACGGCGCTGGGCGGAGGGCTGGAGGTCGCCTTGTGCTGCCATTATCGCATCGCTGTGCCCTCCGCCCGCCTGGGCCTGCCCGAAGTGGCGCTCGGCCTGCTGCCCGGCGCGGGCGGGACGCAGCGCATTCCCCGCCTGATCGGCGCGCGCAAGGCGCTGGAATTCATCACCGGCGGCGCACCCGTCTCCGCATCAGCGGCAAGAGAAATGGGGATTGTCGACGAAGTGGCGGATGAAGGCGCGCTGGTCGGATCGGCGTTTGAATATGTCCGCAAGCTGATGGCCAGGGGCGCGCCGCTCCGCCGGGTCCGCGATCTTGAAGACAGGATCGCCGCCGACCGGCAGCAGCCGGAGCTTTTCGACGAATTCCGTCGCAGCAACGCCCGCGCCTTCCGCAGCAAGGATGCGCCCGAAAGCATCGTCAAGGCGATCGAGGCCGCAGTCGCCCTGCCTTTCGAGGAAGGGCTGGCTCGCGAGTTCGAGCTGTTCGTCGAACTGGAAAAAGGCCTCCAGGCCAAGGCGCAGATCCACGCCTTCTTCGCGGAACGCACCGCATCGAAGGTCAAGGACGTGCCGGGCGACACCCCCGTCCTGCCCGTTCGAACCGTGGGCGTGGTGGGCGCGGGGACGATGGGCGGCGGGATCGCCATGAACTTCCTGAACGTCGGCATCCCTGTCCATATCGTGGAGGCGGCGCAGGCCAATCTCGATCGCGGCATCGCGACCATCCGCAGGAATTACGAGATCAGCCTTAAACGCGGAAAGCTCTCTGCGGAGGCGCTTGAACGGAGGATGTCGCTGCTCCACGCCACCCTCGACCTCGGCGATCTCAGGGATTGCGACCTGATCATAGAGGCGGTGTTCGAAAGCATGCCGCTCAAGCAGGAGATATTCGCGAAACTCGATGCGGTGGCCAGGGATGGCGCGATCCTGGCGTCGAACACATCCTTTCTCGACCTGAACCAGATCGCAAGGGCCACGTCCCGCCCCGATCATGTGATCGGCCTGCACTTCTTCTCCCCCGCCAATGTGATGCCGCTGCTCGAAGTCGTGCGGGGTGACGCCACGGCGAAGCCCGTGGTCGCGACGGCCATGAAACTGGCGCGCAAGATCGGCAAGGTGCCGGTGCTGTCGGGCGTGTGCGACGGCTTCATCGCCAATCGCGCAATGAGGGCGCGCACCGAACAGGCCGACCTGCTGCTGCTTCAGAACCTTTCCCCTGACGAGATCGACGCCGCCATCTACGACTATGGATTCGCCATGGGGCCGTTCCGCATGCTGGACCTGGTCGGCCTCGACGTGATCGGCCGCGACTCGACGGAGCGCAGCGTCGCCAAGGATCTGGTCGCCGCCGGCCGCATGGGCCAGAAAAGCGGCGGGGGCTATTATGATTATGACGAGGCGCGCGCAGCGCGTCCCAGCGAAGCGGCTCTAGACATCATCCGCGCCCATGCCGCCTGGAAGGGCATAGCGCAACGCAGCTTCAGCCGGGAGGAAATCGTGGCCCGCCTGCTGCATCCGGTGGTCAATGAGGGCGCGAAGATATTGGAGGAAGGCATCGCCATGCGCGCATCGGACATCGATGTGGCGATGATCAAGGGGTATAACTGGCCGGTGCAGACCGGAGGTCCGATGTTCTGGGCCGATGCGGTCGGCCTGCCCAGGATCGTCGAGACGATGAAGGCGCTGGAAGCCGAACAGGGAGAGGCGATGCGACCATCGCGGCTGCTGGTCGAGCTGGCGGAGAGCGGCAGGACATTCGGTTCCCTGTAACCGCCTGCCGCTGCGCCGGCCGACGCCGAACGGCGGCTGCCGGCGCAGCAGCGTCGGATCAGGCCGGCCGCGCGCCTTCATTGAAGCGCTGGGCGCGCTCTCCTTCAAGGGCCAGCCCCTCTCCAAGGGTCAGCAGATAGCCGTCGTCGATGACCGCCTTCAGCCGCTCGATCATGCCGGGCGCGGTGGCAAGCATCGCCTGCGCCATCTCTTCCGCCGTTTCCAGAAGGCGGTCCGGCTCGACCACCCGGTTGACGATTCCCCATCGCTCCGCCTCCTGTGCCGGGACGAACCGGCATGTCAGCGACAATTCCTTCGCCCGGTTCACGCCGATCAGCCGACTCAGCCGCTGCGACAATCCCCAGCCGGGCATCGCGCCGACCCGCGCATGGGTGTCGGCGAAACTGGCATTCTCGCTCGCGAGTATCACATCCCCTGCGAGCGCCAGTTCGAATCCGCCGGTGATCGCATGGCCGTTGACGGCGACGATGACAGGCCCCGGAAAGCTCGCGACGCTTCGCACGGGGTCCGCCAGATCGGCGTCGCCGAACTTGGGGAAACCCTTTTCCGCGATTTCCTTGAGGTCGAGACCGGCGCAAAAGGCGCGCCCCGACCCCGTCAGGATGACGACCCGGACATCGCCGTCCTCCGCCAGGCTGCGCATGGCCGCGTTCAGGTCCGCGCGAAGCCGGTCGGACAAGGCGTTGAGCGCCTCCGGCCGATTCAACGTCACTATGGCATAGCCAGCCTTGCGCTCGATCAAGACCATGTTCGTCATCGCAACCCCTTGCCAGACCGGACGCGTGGATACCGGCATTTGCACGCCGCCATGGGCTGAATGTCGATACCCCCTAGAGCCGCTCGACGATCGTGACATTGGCCATCCCCCCGCCTTCGCACATGGTCTGCAAGCCGTAACGCTTGCCCCGCGCGCGCAGGGCGTGGATCAGGGTGGTCATCAATTTCGTTCCCGACGCGCCCAGCGGATGCCCCAGGGCGATGGCGCCGCCATTGACGTTCAGCCGCTTGGGGTCCGCCCCGCAATGGCTGAGCCAGGCAAGGGGAATGGGGGCAAAGGCTTCATTGACTTCGAACAGGTCTATATCGTCGATGGACATGCCCGCTTTCCTGAGCCCATGGCTCGTCGCCTCCAGCGGCGCTTCCAGCATGATCACGGGATCGCCGCCGCGCACCGACATGTGATGTATCCGCGCCAGGGGTTCTACTCCCAGCGCCTTCAGTCCCCGTTCATTCACCACCATGACGCCGGATGCGCCGTCGCAAATCTGGCTGGACGTGGCGGCCGTGATGATCCCTCCCTCGGCCAGCAACTTGACGCCCGCCATGGCTTCGCGGGTCACGTCGAACCGGATGCCCTCGTCCCGGACATGCAGCGCCGCCTCGCCATCGGGGCCTTGGACGGGGATTGGAACGATCTCCGCATCGAATGCGCCCACCTCCACCGCGGCGATCGCCTTGCGGTGGCTTTCATAACCGAACTGGTCCAGTTGATCGCGGCTGTGACCGTATTTCTTCGCGATCATGGCCGCGCCGTCGAACTGGTTGAAGACGATCCCCGGATACCGCGCCTTCATCTCCTCGCCGGACCATGATCCAAATCCCGGCCCATTGGAGGCAGTGCCCATCGGCACGCGGGTCATCGATTCGACGCCCGCCGCGATCACCACGTCCATGGTTCCGGACATCACCGCCTGCGCAGCAAAATGCAGCGCCTGCTGCGACGAACCGCATTGACGATCGACCGAAGTCCCCGGCACGCTTTCCGGCAGCTTCGATGAGAGGACGGCGCTTCGCCCGATATTGGTCGATTGCTCGCTCGCCTGGCCGACGCACCCCATGATGACATCGTCGACGATAGCAGGGTCCGCCCCAGCCCGGTCGACAAGCGCATCCAGCAGCTTGCCCGCCAGATCCGCCGGATGCCACCCGGCGAGCTTTCCGCCCCGCCGTCCGCCGGCGGTCCGCGCCGCGGCAACGATATATGCTTCGACCATATGCTCTCCATTTTGCGCGGCCCCTTCATCGGACCGCTCGAAATCGCCTTCACATAACATGTATTATGTTATAAGACAACCGCAGGCAGAGCATCGTTGCGCGCTGACGAGCCGATGCAGAAACGGGAGGGATGGCCAATGCCGCTGGACTATGACTTGGTGAAGGCCTGGCCCATAGCGGACATGCGGCAGCGTTTCGACGTCCGGGACACCATGCTTTACAATCTGGGCGTCGGCGCGGGTATTCCGGACGAAGACGGCCATGTCGATCTGCGCTTCGTCTGGGAACGGCGCCTAGTCCCTGTCCCCACCATGGCCGCCGTCCTGGGCGAGGGCGCGTCCTGGATGCTCGACCCCGCGACCACCATTTCGGCGGGCAATATGGTCCATGCCGAACAGAGCGTGATCTGGCATGCGCCGCTGCCGGCGTCCGGCGAGGTGATCGCGCGCACAGCCGTGGAGGAGATCTATGACAAGGGGGCCGACCGGGGCGCGATCCTGGTGACGCGGCGAACCCTGCACGAAGCGGACGGCGACCGCACGCTCGCCACCATCAGGGGCAGCGTCTTCCTGCGCGAAGATGGCGGTTTCGGCGGTTCGGCCATTGCACCGAAACCCGCGTTCCCCGCCCCTTCCCGGCCCCCGGATCGCAGGATCGCCATGCCCACGCGGCCGGAACAGGCGCTGATCTACCGGCTTTCCGGGGATTATTATCCGCTGCATGTCGACCCGGAATTCGCGCGCCGCATCGGGTTCGACGGGACGATCCTGCACGGGTTGGCCACCTATGGCTTCGCGGCGCGGGCGATCATCGCGCTGGCGGCGGAGGGAGATCCCGAAAGGCTGGCGCAACTGGACGTGCGTTTCTCCGCGCCCGTATATCCCGGCGAGACGCTGGAATTCGATCTGTGGCAGGTCGACCGATCGACCGTCGCCTTTGTCTGCCGCGCCGGTAATCGCGTGGCGCTCTCCAACGGCCTGGCGAAAATCCGCGCAAGCTGATCGCTCAAGATGCCGGGGACTTTGGGTCCGACGGCCCGCTCCGGCCCCGGCATAAGCCTCTTTGGATTTGCGCGGTGGCCCGTTCACCCCTATGGAGGATCGATGACGTCTGCATCCGCCAAGGCCAAGAGCATCGTTGCAGGCGCGAAGGGTCGGCCGGCCGCGACGCGGAAACGGCGACCGGAGGAGGTGCGCGCCCGCGTGCTCACCGCCGCCTTGCATGCCTTTGCGACGGTCGGATTCGAAGGCGCCTCGACCCGCGCGATCGCCGCGGACGCGCAGGTTTCGCTCTCCCTCCTGCTCTACCATTTCCAGACCAAGGACGATCTGTGGAAGGCGGTGGTGGTGGATCTGGCCGAACGCTATTCCATTTCCGGGCTGGACGCGATCGTCGCGCCAGACGCGACATCGCCCAAGGATCGCCTGAAGGCGATGATCCGGGGCATCGTCAACATGTCGGCGGAGGTTCCCGAACTGCATCGCCTCATGACGCTTGAAGCGCATCAGCCGTCGAAACGCCTCACCTGGATGTGCGAAAACTTCATCGGCAAGGACTTCGAATATATGTCCGGCCTGATTTCCGAAGCGCAGAAGCAGGGCGCTGTTCGCCGCGTCGATCCCGGAAGGCTGCGGTTCGCCATACTTGGCATGGCCGCGATCCCCTTCTCCGTCTCGGCCGAATATCAGCATCTCACCAAGCGCAATCCGTTCAGCAAGATAGAGATCGAGCAAACGATCGAACTGATCAACGCCCTGATATTCGCGGAGCCAGACTGATCCCGACCGGGCCGGAAGCGCCGCCAACGACGATGGCCTTGTCACCGGCCGGCCATCTCATCCTTGTTCGATCCGCGCCGCCCGCAGCGCCGAACGGCGCAGCTTTCCGGCTTCGTCCTTCAGGGGACCGTCGACTATCTCGAACGACCGCGGAATCTTGTTCCTGCTCAACCGGACCGCGAGATGCCCGCGCAGCTCATCAACGTCCAGGCCGGCGCCGGCCTCGACTATGGCGTGCGGGATCGCGCCCATGTCCATGTCCGGCAGGCCGATCACGGCGCTGGCGCGCACGCCCGGATAGGAGTCGATCTGCGCCTCCACCTCGGCCGGATAGATGTTCGCGCCGCCCGAGACGATAAGGTCCGTGCGCCGATCGGCCAGGTAAAGATAGCCCTCCGCATCGAGATAGCCCATGTCTCCGATCGATTCATAACCGTCCGCGTCCCGGCGGGACTGGCCGCCGCGATATTCATAGGTCGATCCCGGCCCCGATCTGGGCCGGGACCAGATTTCCCCGATTTCCCCCGGCGGCAATATCTCCCCCGACGAGCCGGCGACGCGCACGTCGAATCCCTCCTGCGAACGCCCGACCGATCCCCGGTGCGCGAGCCATTCGGTACCCGAGATCCAGTGCGCACCGCAGCCTTCGGTACCGCCATAGCCCTCCTGCAACACCTCCGGCCCGACCCAGTCGATCCAGCATTGCTTGAGCCACGCGGGACAGGCGGCGCCGGTGTGGAGCACGATCCGGAGGCTCTTGACCGAGTGCCCTTCCCGCACTTCCGGCGGCAGCATCCAGATCCGGTGCATCATGGTGGGCACCAACAGCGCCCAGGTGACGCCATGCCGGTCGATCAGCGCCAAGGCCTCGGCCGGATCGAATCGGGGCATCACGATCACATGCGCGCCGCAGAACAAGGCGTGCATGGAGAACATGAAGGAAGCATTGTGATAGAGCGGGCCGGACGCAAGCATCACATCCTCCGGCTCCATCAGATAGGAAGGGTCGAGCGGATCGAAGCGGCCGGGCGCGATCGAGACGATCAGTTTCGGCCGTCCGGTCGATCCGCCGGAAGCGAGCGCCTTCCACTTGTCCGCGACAATGTCGGGCAGCGGCTCGGCCGACAGGTCGGGCGTCGCGAAGCCGGGCGGCACGGTGGCGACGCCATGGGGCGGCTGCGCATGGGACCAGCCGATGACCAGCTTGGGCTGCCCCAGTTCGAGCAGCGCGCATTGTTCGACCAGCGGCGCGTGGCAGGAGATCGGCTGCGGCGTTGCGCCGAGCTTCCAGACGGCGATCGCGGCGCAATAGAATTCGATGCCGTTGGGCAGGACGATGGTGGCGAAGTCGCCCCGACCAAGGCCCAGCGATTGATAATGGCGGGCGAGCCGGTTGCTTCGTTCCTCCAGTTCCCGCCAGCCTATGCTTTCATCGCCGCATGTGATCGCCGGGGAGGCGCCCTTGCGCCCGGCCCAGAAGGAAATGCAGCGCGATATCGAGAGAAGAGTCATGCCTCCGGTCCATCTCCTGAATCCACCCACGCCATTCGCCGCGAGCCCCTTGAATCCGCGCGGCAATGCAACGTTTCCTACCCGGAGCCGGAGCCCCCTGCTCCCTGAGCCTGCCGAAGGGCGGGAGCCGCTTTTCCGCCGGAAACGGTTGACAGCAGCAACGCAGAGCGCGCCGCGTCAAACCCGACGAAGGCGGTGCTCTGGGTTTTCGCATCGTTTCAAGCAGAAAGCCGGTTCCCGCTTTTCTGCACGATGCCCTAGCTGCCCCGGAAATTCGGCGGACGCTTCTGCTGAAAGGCCGCCACGCCCTCGGCGAAATCAGCGGTTCGGCCGGCCAACCACTGGTTGCGGCGCTCGGCGTGGAGCGCCTTGCTCAGCGGGCCTTCCAATGCGTCGCGAATGCCGGTCCGCACCATGGCATAGGCTCTGGTCGGACCCGCGGCGAACTTGCGGGCGATTTTCCGCACTTCATCGTGAAGCTCGGCATCGGGCACGCATTTCCAGATCAAGCCCCAATCGGCCGCCTGCAGCGCGGGAATGCGCTCGCCCAGCATCATCATCGCCGTCGCCCTTGCCCGCCCGACCTGGCGCGGCAGCACCCATGTCGAACCCACATCGGGCACAAGCCCGATATTGATGAATGCCTGGAGGAAATAGGCCGATTCCGCCGCGACGGTGATGTCCGCCGCGAGCGCCAGGGAGCATCCGGCCCCCGCCGCCGGGCCGTTGACCGCCGCCACGACCGGAACCGACAGCGCGAACAGCTTTTCCAGCAGCGGGTTGAACAGGGTTTCGAGCACGCGGCCCGCATCCACCTCTCCCGGCTCCAGGTCTCCGCCAGCCAGATCCGCTCCGCTGGAAAAGGCGCGGCCCGCCCCCGTGATCACCAGGACGCGAATGCTGTCGTCGTCCTCGATGGCCGAAACCGCTTCATAGGCCTCGCCCACCATCTGCTCGTCGATGGCGTTCAGCCGTTCGGGACGATTGAATGTGAGGGTGGCCACTCCATCTTCGACGTCGAACAAAATGGTTTCAAATGCCATGTTCTTCCCTGTGCGCCTATATCTGAAAGTCGGCTCCAAGAGGGTGGCGACACCCCCTGGATCAGGCTTTGAGCAGCCGATAGGACAATCCCATAAGCTAATTTATCTCTCCGCTCAAGCGCTATCCCGCGCGCTCCTCGCCGGGGCTTTTCCGCCTGAAGCCGCGAACACGCCATTCAGGGGTTCGCGACGTTTGCCCTGATCACCGCTTCGATGCGCTGCTGCTGCGCGGCCGATTCCTTCAAAAGCATCGCATCGGTGCCGGAGTCGGGATCGTTGCAGAGCCGCTTGGCCGCCGCCACCGCCGCCGCGTCGCTGCCCGCGATCTGCCGGGCGAGCGCATGGGCCGCCGCCAGCGGCGATTCGTCGCATTGCGTCGCCAATCCGATTTCCACGGCTTCACGGCCATTCACCGGCGCCGACGCAAAGATCAGGCGGCGAAGCTGGTCATCCCGGACAAGACGGGGCAGCAGGACGAACGCCCCCATATCCGGGACCAGTCCCCAATGAACCTCCCTCAGCATCAATCGCGCATCCGGATGAACGATCCGGATGTCGGCGCCCAGGGCAAGCTGAAGGCCGCCGCCGATCGCCGAACCGCTGATCGCGGCGATGACGGGCATGGAAAGGCTGCGCCAGCCCATCACGCAATATTGCGGCATGTTGGAACTGCCATGGGTGCGCGGGACAAGGTCTGCCGGAATGCCGCTGGGACTGAGGCCGGCCTGCATTTCGGCAAACATGCCAAGGTCCAGGCCCGCGCAAAAATCGCTGCCCTCGCCCGAAAGGACGACGGCCCGCGCCTGCGATTCCCGGACGATATCGATGGCTTCGGCCAGGGCGCCGAACATCGCGCCGTCCAGCGCGTTGCGCTTGGCGGACCGCACCAGCCTTATATCGGCTATGCCCTGGTCGATTTCGATGCGGATGCGGCCGCCGACCGTCTGCGGGACAGCCATGTCGATCAAAGCCGCACGCCGATGGAGATGGTGGCGATAGCGCCGGATGCGCCCCGCGGGCGCGCACATGCGGTCCATGCCGCATCGATGATATAAGTTCGAGCCATGACAATATCCTTGCGATGGAGGACGCCGCCCGCCCTGGAGCATGCGCCAGCCTTTCGGATTTCGGGTCAAAGGCCTAATCTCTGACCGTGATATTGCAAGCCGCGGCAGTTTCTACGCGATAAGAGTTATTATATAATCGTTCTAAATCAGTATGATGGACGAACATGAATTCCATGCGGGGCACAAGGCGGAAACGCTGGAAACTCCCGCGCCCTTTCCGAATCAGGCGCACCTGGGCTAGGTGAGCGCAAGGACAACTTCCTTGGCCCCGTTCATCGCCTTGGGAAACCATGGAGCGCAGATGCGGCATCCATGGCGACAATATTGAACGGATGTTCACCGCTGCCCAGCAGAAGAAAATCAATCGAATGTCGGAGACGGATCATGATCGACAGTGCTACAGAGGACCAGATCAAATGGCTGGTCGACCAGGCCGAGATCCAGAAACTGATCTCGGCTTATACAAATTGTCTCGACGACCGGGACTTTTCCGCCTGGCAGGATCTTTTCGCCGATGAGGGCGGCTATGGCGCGCCGCCAAATCGCCTGGCCAAGCATCTGTTGGCCAAGGGCAGCGAGGAGCTCCTGTCATCCTATGAAAAGACCCATCATTTTCTCGGCCTGCCCGCCATTGCGATCGACGGGGACGAGGCGCGGGCGCGCTGTCCCGGCATCACCCATCATGTGACGGTGCAGGCCCATCCCTCCCAAAGCCGGACCGTGGGAGGATGGCTCAGATTCACCTTCCGCCGTACGGAAAGCGGCTGGCGGATCGTCGATGCGTTCCCTGAAGTCGCGTGGACCGAAGGCGAGGATTATTTTGCCGGCGCGACCAGGATCGTGGAGCATCTCGCTTCGGCGCAGCGCGGCTGAAGTCCGGCACGCTCATCCCGCCGCTCGCAGCCGTGGAGGCGGGCGCGGGAAGGAACCGCCCGGCAAAGCTGTCCTCACCCTTCATCTTTCCGCTTGTATTACCCAAAAAAATGCATTTAACTGTCCTAGTGATTAGTAACATCGGGCCTAGCTGGACGCAGGCGGAGCCTCGGGTCGCATGGAAGGGATTGGCATCGGCCTGAACGGGCGTTTTGCGCGCCTGTCATGGACGATTGCACAAATCTCGGTATTTTTCGGGCTTTAGCGGGCGGATAGGAAAGACCCGCGGGCCGTGGATAAAAATATTTGGTCGAGGAGAGATCGGATGAACGGCGAATCGCTGCTGCGCGGGCGGATGCCCGGATATTATTTGCTTCATAGTCAGTATCCGAACAACGGTTGAAGGATGCTGCCCGTGTCGACGATCCCCCGCATCGAAGCAGATATTGCCCTCGCAGAGCAGCCGCATGGCAAGCAACCGCTGGACGCGGAGACGCTCGTCGCCCGCGCCAGGGAGATCGCGCCGCGACTTGCCGAGCGGGCGCAGGCGACCGAATTGAACCGCGCACCGCTCGACGAGAGCATCAGGGAACTGGTCGACGCGGGGCTGATGGCGATCCTCACCCCGACCCGCTTCGGCGGCCACGGGCTGCATCTCGACACGATGTCGCGGGTCGTGTCCATCCTGGCGGCGGCATGCCCGTCCACAGCCTGGGTGGCGTCCTTCTATATCGGCCAGGCATGGCGCGCCGCCCTGCTGCCGATGGAGGGGCAGGAGGAGCTGTTCCGCTCGCGCAACTATGCGCTGGGCGCGGGACAGGCAGCGCCGGTCGCGAAGGTGGAGATCGTGCCGGGCGGCTATCGCATCACCGGGCGGACAGCCTGGAGTTCGGGCATCGTCCATGCCGATTGGGTCATCTTCGGCGGCCTCGTCTATCCGCCCGACGGCCCGCCGGAGGCGCGCACCTTCACCATCCCGCGCGATCAGGTGGAGATGATCGACACCTGGCACGTCACCGGCATGAAGGGCACCGGCAGTCACGACGTCGCCGTGCACGACGTGTTCGTACCGGCCCACAGGTCATTGTCGCTGGCGGACCTGCTGGCGGGCGTAGCGCCGGGCGCCGCGATCCATGCCGACCAACCGCTCTATGCCTTGCCGCTGATGCCGGCGCTTTTCGTGGAGCCGCTGCCCGTCTTCGTGGGCGCGCTGCGCGGCGCGACCGACATTTTCCTGAGCCAGGTGCGCGCCCGCCATAATACGAATACTGGAGAGGCCGTTTCCGCCAAGTCCTCCGCCCGCATGAGGCTTGGCCGGGTGCTCGCGCAAACGCGCCTGGCGGAGCAGATGCTCGACGCCTATGTCGCCGATCTCCTGACCCCCGGCGCGCCCGACCGGCTGCGCCCGCTGGAAGCCCGCGCCGCCGCGAAAATGAACGCCGTGCTGATCATAGAACTCGCCGCCGACACCATGCGGCTGATCATGCAGGGGGTCGGCGCGAACGGCTATCGCGAGGCCAATCCGCTGCAACGCTACGCCCGCGACCTTGAGATATTGCGCCTGCATGCCTTCCTGGATCCGGATACGGCGAGCGAGAGTCTGGGGACGCTGGCGTTCGGCGCGACGCCGAACGATCCGCTGCTTTGAGGCGTTCGGATGGTGCCGGCCGGACGAACCGATGCCATGCTTTTTCGGCTGGTCCCTCTACAGGGACAATGCCGCGATGGCGCTCGCTCCATCGGCCTTCAATTGCAGCGAGAGCGGCCCTGAGTCCCGAACGTCCGCCAGATATTGCTCCAGTCGCGCGCGAACATCGCCATCCAGCGCGCCGACCAGCATTTCCAGGACAGCCTGCAACATATTGTCGACGACCTGGGCCTCCTCCACCGCGCCGACCAGCCAATCGTTGATCACGGCATATTCGAGATGGGCGATGTGCCGGGTCAGCCGCCCAAGGTCGATCTCCGCGGGCAGCAAGCTCCTGTTTCGCTGGTTGTCCAGCCAATCGCGGAAGAATCCCGCACCGATGGCCAAGGTGACAGCCCGCACCTGAGCCGGCGCCGAGGGTGAAAAATGCAATGAGACGATCGCGGTCATATAGTTGCGCAATTGAAGATTGCGCAATGTCGTCGCCGTCAACTTCCCCAACGCCCCGTCGAGCGTGGACACGTCGAATCGATCGGCCAGCGCCAGGTTGAACTCCTCGAAATAAAATCGGATCGCCAGCGCCACCAGATTGTCGCGATTGCCGAACGCGTTGAATATCGTGCGCTGCGCGACCCCGGATCGCCGGCTCAATTCCATCGTGCTGAAACCGCCAAGGCCCTGTTCCGCCAGCATATGCTGGGTTTCGCGCAATATGCGGCGACGGCGTTCGAACATCGGCGCGCTGGCGCTGGTCATGCCGGCGACGGCATATAGTTCCCGATTGGAAATCCGCGAGTGGCCGGAAGCGGGCGGAGAGGTCATGCCGGTCCCCGCCATCCGCGCAAGGCGGCGAGCCGGGCACAGCGCGTCGTCATGTCCGACCGGCGGCAATCGCGGCCTTCGGCAGCGGCGGCAAGCAGCATCTCAGGCTCACGGAGCGTCAGCATCGGAGCATGTTTAGCGAGATTCAAGCGGCGCGCCAGCATGATGCTCCGGCGCTCCCTTGGCCAGTTCCATCCATGGGCCGGCGCCGGAGCGGAAGACACGCCCCGGCGCCGATCCAGACGATCGCCCGCGCCGATCAGGCGGCCGCCCCCTTGCGGAACCGCGCCGTCCATGGTTGGGCGCGGTCGATCATGCCGCTTTCTGCCGGATCGGGGCCTCGTAAAACCGGCCCCGTTCTTCGGCGAGCTTGCGCAACAGGGGCGGTATGGCGAACCTGTCCCCATGATCGCGCGCCAGTTCGTCCGCGACGGCGGCGAAGGTCGAGGCGCCGACGGAATCGATGAAGGAGAGCGGCCCCCCGGTCCATGCCGGAAAGCCCCAGGCCAGGATCGCCCCCACATCTGCCTGTCGCGGATCGCCGATCACCCCTTCGTCGACGCAGCGCGCCGCCTCGATGGCCTGGCGGTAGAGCAGCCGAAGGCGAATGCGCTCAACCAGCGCCGCGTCGCTCGACACTATGCTGGGGGGCGCGAGATCAGCCAGTCCGACCCATAATGTCTTGCCGCTGCCGTCCTGCGCATAGTCATAGATGCCCCGGCCGTTCTTGCGTCCCAGGCGGCCGAGCTGGTTGACCAGTCGGTCGACGATCCCGTCCTGCGCCTTGGCGACATAGGCGCTGCCCAAATCCGCCGCCGTCTGCTTCGTCACCTTGTCGAGCAGGTCGAGCGCCACGTCGTCGCTCAGTTCCAGCGGTCCGCGCGGCATGCCGGTCATGCGGCCGACATTGTCGATGATGGCCGGCGCCATCCCTTCGGCAAGCATCTCATAGCCTTCGGCGATATAGGTGCCGAACACCCGGCTGGTGTAGAAGCCGCGGCTGTCGTTGACGATGATCGGAACCTTGCCGATCCGCAGCACATAATCGGTCGCGGCCTCGATCGTGGCGTCGCTGGTGCGCTTGCCCCGGATGATCTCGACAAGGCGCATGCGATCGACCGGCGAGAAGAAGTGGATGCCGACGAAGGATTCGGGACGCTGGGAGGCGTCGGCCAGTCCGTCGATGGGCAGCGTCGAGGTATTGCTTCCGAATATCGCGTTCGATCCCAGCACCGCCTCCGCCTTGCGCGTGACCTCCGCCTTCAGGGCGCGGTTCTCGAACACCGCCTCGATCACGATGTCCGCGCCCGCAAGGTCGCCATAGTCCGTCGAAGCGCGGATTCGGGCCTTCGCCGCATCCGCCTTCTCCTGCGACAGGCGCCCCTGGCGGACAGCCTTGTCCAGCAGATTGTCCCCATGGGCCTTGCCCTTGTCGGCGGCGGCCTGGTCGACATCGATCAGCACGGTGTCGATGCCCGCCAGGGCATGCGCATGCGCGATGCCCGCGCCCATCATGCCCGCGCCCAGCACGCCTGCTTTCCGGGGATCGAACTTCTCGCGCCCCGCCGCGCGGCCCTGCCCCTTGCCCAGCGCCTGCATCGACAGGAACAGGGTGCGCACCATCGCCTCCGCCTGGGGCGTCTGCACCGTGTTGAGGAAGCGGCGGCTTTCGATGCGCAGGCCGGCATCCATCGGCACCTGCGTTCCTTCGAACACGGCCTTCAAAATCTGTTCCTGCGCCGGATAATTGCCGTAGCTTGTCGACCGCAGCATGGCGTTGGCGCCTGCCATGATCTGCTGGCCCGCTGACGAATAGGGAGCGCCGCCGGGCAGCTTGAAGCCCTTGCGGTCCCAGCGGGCAACCGGATCGCCGACCGACAGCAGCCACGCTTTGGCAGTCTCGATCAGATCGGCGGCGGGAACCACCGCATCGACGAAGCCCAGTTCAAGCGCCTTGGCCGGACTGACGGGCTTGCCCTGGAGCAGCAGCGGCAGCGCGGCCTGAAGCCCGATGAGCCGGGGCAGGCGCTGAGTCCCGCCCGCGCCGGGCAACAGGCCGATGGTCGCTTCCGGAAAGCCTAGCTGGATCTTCGGATTGTCGGCCACGACGCGATAATGGCAGGCCAGCGCCACTTCCATTCCGCCGCCCAGCGCCAGCCCGTTGATCACCGCGACAACCGGCTTGCCCAGCGTTTCGATGGCGCGCAGGCGACGGCTCAGCGACGCGCAATCGGCAACCGCACCGGCCAATTCCTCCTGGGTGCTCGCCACGCGCCAGCGGGCGATGTCGCCCTCCATCTCGACCAGGTCGGCGCCGGCGATGAAGCCGTTGTCCTTGCCCGACGTCAATATCGCGCCCTTGATCGCGGCATCGCCCTTCAGCCGTTCGACAAGCTGTTCCAGTTCCTGCGAAAACGCCGCCGTGATGGTGTTCATCGTCCGGCCGATGACGTCGAACCGGACGAGCGCGATGCCGTCCGCGCCTGTTTCGATGCTGATATGCTGCATGATACTCTCCTCAGACGCGCGCGATGGCCATTGCGGTGCCCATGCCCGCGCCGACGCACAAATTGATTACGGCCGTTTCCTTGCCGGACCGTTCCAGCTCGTCCAGCACGGTTCCCAGGATCATCCCGCCGGTCGCGCCCAGCGGATGCCCCATGGCGATCGCGCCGCCGTTCACGTTGATCTTGTCATGCGGGATGTCGAGCATCTTCATGTAGCGCAGCACCACCGCCGCGAAGGCCTCGTTCAGTTCGAAAAGGTCGATGTCGGCCACCGCCATGCCCAGCCGCTTCAGCAGCTTTTCAGTGACATAGGACGGGCCGGTCAGCATGATCGTCGGCTCCGATCCGATGGAGGCCGCGCCCAGGATTTTGGCCCGCGGCTTCAAGCCGGCCTTTTCGCCGGCCTCGCGCGATCCGATCAGAACCGCCGACGCGCCGTCGACGATGCCGCTGGAATTGCCGGCATGGTGGACATGGTCGACCTGGCTGATTTCCGGATAGCGCTGGATCGCCACCGGGTCGAACAGCGTCTCGCCCATCGCCTTGAAGGAGGGCTTGAGCGTGGCGAGCGAGTCAATCGTCGCGTCGGCGCGGATATGTTCGTCATGGTCGAGCCGCGTGACGCCGGCCTGGTCGACCACCGGAACGACCGAACGGGAAAAGCGCCCTTCCGCCCAGGCGCGCGCCGCCCGGCGCTGGCTTTCCACTGCATAGCCGTCGACATCCTCGCGGCTGAATCCGTCGAGCGTGGCGATCAGATCGGCGCCGATACCCTGGGGCGTGAAATAGCTGTCATAAGCGAAGCTGGGATCGACCGCCATCGCCCCGCCATCGGCCCCCATCGCCACGCGCGACATGGATTCGACGCCGCCGCCGATGGCGAATTCGGCTTCGCCGAACACCACCTTGGCAGCCGCCATGTTGCACGCCTCAAGCCCCGATCCGCAGAAGCGGTTGACCTGGACCCCGGCGGTGGACTGCGCATAGTCGGCCGCCAGCACGGCGAGCCGGGCGATGTCCGCGCCCTGTTCGCCCACCGGCATGACGCAGCCCAGGATCACGTCGTCCACCAGCGACGTGTCCAGTCGATGGCGATCGCGAATGGCGCCCAGCGTCTGCGCGGCAAGCTCCAGCGCGCTGATCTCGTGAAGCGAGCCGTCGGGTTTCCCGCGCCCTCTGGGCGTGCGAACGGCGTCGAAGATGAAGGCTTCTGGCATGCGTCCTGTTCCTGTCGATAGGGTTGAAGCGTTCCGAATTGTTGATGTCGCGGCGGCTATCCCGCCATATTCGCCGATTGAAGAATCTCGACCGTGTCGGCCCCGACCGGCCCCGCCGCGCGGGGGCGATCCGCCCGCGTCACCGAAAAGCGGGGCGCGGGCGCGGGCTGCATGAGGCCGTCGACATCGATGAACGTGTCGCGGGCCGCATTGTGGGGATGGCGGGGCGCCTCCGCCACCGACAGCACCGGCGCGAAGCAGGCGTCGGTCCCCTCCAGCAGCGCGCACCATTCATCGCGGGCGCGCGTCCGGAACAGCGCCTCCAGCCGCGTCTTCAGCAGCGGCCATGCCGTCGCGTCCAACTGCCGGTCGAACGCGGCGTCGTCTTCCAGGCCCAGCTTTTCCCGCAACAGGGCGTAGAATTTCGGTTCGATCGCCCCGATGCTGATATATTTGCCGTCGGCGCATTCATAGCTGTCGTAGAAATGCGCGCCCGTATCGAGCAGGTTGACGCCGCGCTCGTCCCGCCATTCGCCCGCCGTCACGAAGCTCATCGTCATGGCGTTGAGCAGCGCCGAACCATCGGTGATGGCGCAATCTATCACCTGGCCGCTGCCGCCCCGGGCCACGTGGAACAGGGCGCTCGCCATCGCGAAGGCCAGCATCATCGCGCCGCCGCCGAAGTCGCCCAGCAGGTTCATCGGCGGCGTCGGCCTTTCGCCAGCACGCCCGCAACCATGCAGGGCGCCCGAAAGCGCAACATAATTGATGTCATGTCCAGCAGCCTGTGCGAGCGGGCCGGTCTGCCCCCATCCGGTCATCCGGCCATAGACCAGCTTCGGATTGTCGGCCAGCAGCACGTCCGGGCCAAGGCCCAGCCGCTCCATGACGCCGGGCCGAAAACCCTCGATCAGCCCGTCGGCCGTCGCGACAAGCCCGCGCAAGCGCGCGATGGCGTCGGCATCCTTCAGGTCCAGCACGATGGATTTGCGCGAACGCGCCAGCGCGTCGTGCCGGTCGACGACCGCGCCGGGGCGTTCCACCCGGATCACCTCCGCGCCATGATCGGCCAGCATCATCCCGCAGAACGGGCCGGGACCGATGCCCGCCATCTCGATGATGCGAACGCCTGCCAGTGGGCCGCTCATCCGCTCCTCCTTTCCGAATATCCGTATTCGCCGGGACTCGATCACCCAGGCGGCGAATTATTTGCAGTCCATTGCAGAAAAATGTATCGATGGAAAGAGGGCGCCTGAAAGGGCGGGTCGATAATCGCGATTTGAACGGATCGAGCGTTGAAATGCGGGATTTCACATGGGTTGAGGATTGTCCCGATGCACCCGTCGCCGGTGGGCATGCCCGCCGCGAGCGCCTTGCATCACCGCATAACCTATCTTATGATTCGGGACGACGCGGGCTTGGCGCCTGTGGAAGCGCCAGGCCGACACGACGCCCGCGGCCCACCGTCTTCGCGGCGCCCACGCATTTGCAGTGTCGCGTCATGGAGCATCTCATGCCGCGCCGCGCCGATGGCCTGGAACGATTGGATCTTCCGGCAAATATAAGTTCTTGGGGAGGTAAAAACTTTGGAAAAAGATATGAAATCCGCCATGCTGGCAGTCGCGGAGCGGTTCACGCAGGCTTTCTCGAACCGCGACGCGGCCGGATTCGTCAGCACCTATGGGCCGGACGCGACCGTCTGGCACAATGACGACCGGATCGTGCAGGGACGCGAAGAGAACCTGGCCAAGTTGCAGGGCTTTTTTTCGATCTGCTCGGCCGTCGAATACAGGAACATCGAACGCGACGTGACGGACGCCAGCACGCTCGTGCAGCAGCATGTCGTCTGGGGACGACTGAATGACGGCCGCGAATTCGAAGTGCCCGTGTGCATGGTCATAAAGTTCAAGGACGGTCTTATCCACCATATCGCCGAATATTGCGATCCCGCACCCTTCCACCAACTCCTCCACGGCACGGATTAAGTCGATCCCGCGCGCGGACATGGCCGGAATCGGCCGATCACCGAATATGAAGGAAAATGGGATGCGGCATTTCAGGAAGGCGGCATTGATGTCCCTGGCTCTGGCCATGGTGGCGGGAACGACGCAGCAATGCTCGGCGCCCCGGCCGGCGGAGCCTTATCTCGACGGCAGCGACGGAAAGGACTGGCCGGGCTATGGGCGCAGCTTCGGCGAACAGCATTACAGCCCCCTGACGCAGATCGACGGCAAGACGGTCGGCGATCTGGGGCTGGCATGGTGGTTCGACCTTGGCCCGGAAAATTCGGCCACCCAGCCTATCGCGGTGGATGGCGTCCTCTATTTCGGCGTCGGGCACAGCATCGTGCACGCCATCGACGCGAAGACCGGAAAATTGCTCTGGCGCCATGACCCGCACGCCGCGGAGGCGGCCGGGCCCAATCTTCGCCTGGGATGGGGCAGCCGGGGCATCGCCTGGGGCAATGGCAAGATCTATACGGGAACGCAGGACGGCCGCCTGATCGCGATCGACGCCCGGACAGGCAAGGAGGTCTGGAGCGTGCAGACCTTCGACAAGGACCAGCCCACCTATATCAGCGGCGCACCGCGCTATTATGCGGGCAAGGTCATCGTCGGCTTCGGCGGCGACATGGGGAAGGTGCGGGGCTATGTGACCACCTATGATGCGGACACCGGCAAGCAATTGTGGCGATTCTACACCGTGCCGGGCAATCCCGCCGACGGGTTCGAAAACAAGGCCATGGAAATGGCGGCCGGAACCTGGTCGGGAGAATGGTGGAAATATGGCGGCGGCGGCACGGTATGGAACGCCATATCCTATGATCCCGAAACCGACAGCATCTTCCTGGGAACCGGGAATGGTTATCCATGGAATCACAAGGTGCGAAGCGGCGGTAAGGGAGACAATCTGTTCCTGGCGTCCGTCGTGGCGGTCAGCGGCTCCACCGGCGAGTATAAATGGCATTATCAGCAGAATCCGGGCGAGACATGGGACTATAACGCCGCGATGGACATGGCCCTGGCCGACCTGACCATTGCCGGCAAGCCGCGCAAAGTCCTGGTGACGGCGCCCAAGAACGGCATTTTCTACGTCATAGACCGCGTCACGGGAAAGCTGATTTCCGCCGAACCCTATACGAAGGTGAACTGGGCCAGCAAAATCGACCTGGCGACCGGCCGCCCGGTCGAAAATCCGGACGCGCGCTACCCGGACGGCAAGACCTTCACCATCTGGCCCTCGTCGGCCGGCGGCCATAGTTGGCAACCCATGGCCTATAGTCCGGCCACCAGGCTGGCCTATATTCCGGTCATCAATGCCGGAATGACCATCCGGGACGAGCCCGACCTCGCCCATTACAAGCCGCCTCTGGACCGATCGTCCGGCGGATCGTTCATTCCCGACTTCGACGTGAAGGATCCGAAACAGGCGACGGGGGCGCTCGTCGCATGGGATCCCGTCACGCAGAAGAAGAAATGGAGCGTGGAGCATCCGACGCTGGCGAACGGCGGCGTCATGGCGACGGCGGGCGGGCTGGTCTTCCAGGGCACGGTGGACGGAAGCTTCAAGGCCTATGACGCGGCCACGGGCAAAACCGTCTGGTCCTTCGCGGCCGGCACGCCGATCGTGGCCCCGCCCATTTCCTATAGGGTGGGCGACACCCAATATGTGACCATAATCACCGGCCTTGGCACGGGCCTGGCGATGTGGGCGCCGATATTGTCCCGGTATAATATCGATCCCCGCAGCCAGAAACGGCGCGTCCTGACCTTCGCCATCGGCGCCAGGGCGAAGCTTCCGGCCGACAAGCATTCCGTCCAGCCCATCGCCGCCGATCCGGAATTCGCGCCCAACCCGGCCAGCGCCGCCGCCGGAGCGGTGATCTACATGAAGCACTGCGTCGTGTGCCACGGCTTCGGCGCGGTAAGCGGATCGCACGCGCCGGACCTGCGGCGGTCGACCATACCGACCTCTCCCGAAGCCTTTGCGAGCGTGCTGCGCGAAGGGGCGCTGGTGTCGGGCGGCATGCCGCGCTTCGAAGAGTTCACGGATCGCCAGCGCGAAGATGTGCGCCAGTATATCCGCACGGAAATGCAGAAGGGGCGCGCCAGCACCCGCTGAGATGGGAATGCGGGCAGCTTTTCGTCGGGGCGAAAGGCTGCCCGCGTCGCGACCGGGGCGGCCCCGCTCAGGCGGCGGCCTGCCCTGCCCGGACGATGTCCCGCGCTGCGAGGTAGCCGAAGACGATGGCAGGCCCCAAAGCGGCGCCGCCGCCCGGATAGGCCCCGCGCCAGGGGGAATTCATGTCCAGTCCAACGGCATAGAGGCCGGCTATCGGTTGCCCCGCAGCGTCCAGGACGGCGGCGCGAGCATCCGTCACCACCCCCAGCAACGTGCAAAGATCGCCCGGCCTCAATTCGATCGCATAAAAGGGCGCGTGCTCCAGCGGCGCCAGGCTGGGATTGTCCCTCCCCGGATCGCCCATGAAGTGCGAATAGGCATGGGCGCCCCGGCCGAACTCCGGATCCTGGCCCTGGCGCGCATGTTCGTTGAACGTGGCGACCGTCCGTTCAAGCCGCGCCGGATCGATTCCCAATTGGCCCGCCAGTTCCGCGACGGTCCCCGCCCGCTTCAAATATCCTTTCCGCAGCAGCGCGCCATGCGGCCAGGGTGCCGGACGCGCCAGCCCCATGCCGTATCGACGCAGGAATTGCGCGTCGCCGACAAGGAACATCCGTTCGGCGCCGACCCGGTTGATGTCGTTGCCGACCGCCTGATAGTGATTCGCTTCATCCGTGAAGCGGCGCCCGTCGGCGTCGACGATGATCGATCCGGGCTTCAGCCGGTCTCCCGCCAGATGCGGGAAGGGCCGGGGCGGCCCATCGCCCGCCGGAACCGCCGACATGGGCGTCCAGATCGCATTGGC
This sequence comes from Sphingobium sp. HDIP04, assembly GCF_000445085.1. Lineage (NCBI taxonomy): Bacteria > Pseudomonadati > Pseudomonadota > Alphaproteobacteria > Sphingomonadales > Sphingobiaceae > Sphingobium > Sphingobium sp. HDIP04. The sequence continues at coordinate 81,171 of NZ_ATDO01000095.1, forward strand.
GGCATTGCCTTCGGCCAGGCGCCCCCCGGCGCCGAGGGCGAGCCGAATGCCGTCGCCCCTATTCTCCCTGGGCGCCAGGCTGTAGCTCGTCGCGGCGAGCGGGATATGCTCCCGCCGCATCGCCGCATCCGCGCCAAATCCTCCCGTCGCCATGATGACGGCTTTGCTTGTCCGGACCTCCAGCGTCTGGCCCGATCGTTCGACGATGGCGCCGATGACGCGATTGTCCGCGGTCCGAAGCGACTTGACGGGCGCATCGCTCCAAAGCGAAACCCCGCTGTCCGCGGCCGCCAGCAGCAGCCGAGCCGCAAGCGCGTTGCCGTTCGCCAGTCGCGTGGCGCGGCCATGGACAAGCAGGTCGGCGACCTGCCGGGCGACGATGCGGACGCTTTTCCGGAAGGCGGCGAAGGAACGGTGCAGGTTCAGGAGCGGTTCCATGTCCGCAAAGCCGATCTGGAACCCGAGCGGGCCGCCCATTTCCCGCAGGGCCGGCCGCAGCTTGCCAAGGAGCGGCCCCAATTTGCGGCCGTCGAAATCGGGGGACAACAGGCATCGCGAATGTCCGGCCCCCGGCAAGTGCATTTCATAATCGGGCAGCCCGGCCGAGATCAGTTCCAGGCCGGCATGTTCGCTCAGATAATCCACCGCTTCATTGGCATGAGCGAGATAGGCTTCGACCTTGCTGTCGTCATATTGGGCGCCAAGCACCGCCTTCAGATAGGCGGCGGCGTCCGCGATGCTGTCGTCAAAGCCGTCGGCGCGCATCGCCCGGCTGGCCGGTATCCAGACGCCGCCGCCCGACAGCGCGGTGGTTCCGCCGAAAACGGATGCCTTCTCCGCAACCACGACCGACAGCCCCGCCTGAGCCGCGACGATCGCGGCGGAAATGCCCGCCGCCCCCGATCCGGCGACCAGCACGTCGCATTCGATCACGGACGATCCTTGGCCGGTCACAGCTTCCATGAAAATCCCCTCCCCGCCTCGTCCGAAACCGGCCGGTCCGGCATGGGGACTGGCTCATCCCATCATGTCGGGCTCCGCGGACCGGGGAGGATGGATGAACGCGGTCCGGGCAGGCGCGCCAACCCGCGTCCTGCCGCTTGCCTCTCCATCATATTCCCGGTTCCGTGAAAGATCGTAGACAAGGCCGCCTCATTCAACAATAGGATAATTTATTCTATTGCGCAGCAAACCGGCGCACCGTTCCACCGGCGCGGCCGGAAATCCAAAGCCCATCATCAAAGCGCGAGGAGCAGCATCAGATGACCACCCCACCCGCCGATCGCCAGATCCACGCCGCTTCGTTCGAGGTCCGCCGGACCACCGTCCGCGACAATGCGGAGATCGCCTATATCCGGGAGGGCGTGGGCGGCCTGCCGCTATTGATGCTCCACGGCTGGCCGAGCACGAAGCGCATCTTCTATCGGAACATCGGCCCCCTGGCCGAAGCCGGTTTCGAGGTGATCGCGCCGGATGCGAGCGGATGGGGCGACTCCCCGCCGCGCGCGGACAGGTGGACGGATCAGGTCATGGCCGGGCGCGACAGCGTGGCGTTGATGGAAGCGCTCGGCCATGAGCGGTTCGTCCTCGCCGCTTTCGACCAGGGGACCATAGTGGGCCTCGACCTCGTCAACAGATTCCCCGAACGCATCCTGCGGCAAGTGTTGTGGAGCGGCGTCGTCCCCTTCATGTGGGATGTCTATGCGGCGGCCGGCATCGGCGGCGACATGATCGAGGAAGTCGTCGCGGCGACCGATCACATATTGGAACATGGCAATCATGCCGATCGCCTCTGCGCCGGACTGGACACGGCGGAGGCCCGCCGGGATTACGTCAAGGGCTTTTACACGACCAGGGTCTGGAAAGCCGGCCGGCCCGCGACCGGCATAGCCGGTCCGGGCGCCTTCGACGAGGACATGGCGTCCTTCCATGCCGAACCCTTTGGCGACGCCAGGATGTTCCGCGATTCATTGCGCTGGTACGAAACGCCGCTCCATCCCGAAACATTCTCCGAACCGCCGTTGCTGGCGCAGGCGAGCGACGTGGAAACGCTGTTCCTGCTGGGCGCGCATGACTTCACCACGGCGAACGCCAACACCGCCCGGCGCATAGAGGTCGCCTACAGGAATCTGGTCGGCCCGTTCTTCGTGGACGGCGCGGGGCACTTCCTGTCCTGGGAATGCCCCCGCCTGTTCAACAATGCCGTCATCAGCTTCTGCCGCGACCTGCTTGCCCGGTGAACGGGCCGCGACGAATGTCATGCCGCCGCGCCGCCGGAGCGGCGGCATAACTCAGTCTTTGGCGGAGACGACGGACGGCGAAGGATTGAGGATCTGGCCGGCGTCGGTCACCAGGCTGGTGCCCGTGATATGTTGGGCGCCTTCATCGGCCAGGAACAGGATGGCCGTGGCGATGTCCTCCGGCGTGCCCGCCCGGCGCAGGGGAGTCATGCCCTCTACCGTCTCGATCAGTTCCCGCATTCCCGCCTCGCCAAGGGCGTCGGAGAATCTGCGCGTCGCGATGAAGCCGGGGCAAACGGCATTGACGCGGATTTCCGGACCCAGAGCCCTGGCCAGCGACACGGTCATGTTGTTGAGCGCGGCTTTCGAAGCCGCATAGGCGATCGAGCTGCCGATCGCCGCGATCGCCGCGATCGACGAGACGTTGACGATCGCGCCATAGCCGCCCTGCTTCATCAGGGGCGTGCAAGCCCGTATCATCTGGAAGGCGCCGACCACATTGGTGCGATAGATCGAAAGGAAGTCGTCGCTGCCAAGGCCTTCAAGGTCGGCGTGGGCGACGATGCGGGTCGTGCCCGCATTGTTGACCAGGACATCGACCCGCCCCCACCGTTCGGCGGCGGCGGCGACCATGCGGCGGCAATCCGCATCCTCCCCCACATCGCCCTGCACTGCGAGGGCATCGGCGCCCAGCAGGCGGCATGCTTCGACCGTCTCCTCCGCCTCGTCCCGGCTGTGCGCATAGTTGACGAGAACCCGGGCTCCGCGTCCTGCCAGTCCCTTGGCGACAGCGGCGCCAAGGCCGTTCGCCCCCCCGGTCACAATGGCTACCCGATCCTTCATCCTATCACCTCATCCCGATGTTCAGGCGCGATTTGCCGCGCCGGCCTTGTTGTCGGACCCATCCATCCTGGCGGCCCGCAACGCGCTCCGCCGGACCTTGCCCGCCTCGTCACGGATCGAATCCGCGACGAACTCGAAGGTTCGCGGTATCTTGTAGCGGACGATCCGCTCCGCCAGATGCCGCTTCAGCGCCTCCGGATCGATCTGCGTCGCCGCATCGATGATGGCATGGACGCGGTTTCCAAGATCGTCGTCCGGCAAGCCGATGACCGCGCTCGACCGAACGCCGGGGAATGCGTCGATGGCGGCCTCCACCTCGGCGGGATAGACGTTGGCGCCGCCGGAGATGATCAGGTCGGTGCGGCGGTCGGCCAGGAACAGATAACCCTCCTCGTCGACATGCCCCATGTCCCCGATGGTTTCCCAGCCGTCGTCGGACCGCCTGGATTCGCCGCCCAGGTAGAAATAGGTGGAACCCGGACCGCTGTCTGGCCGCATATAGACTTCGCCGATCACCCCGGCCGGAACGGGCTGCCCGGCATCGTCCACGACCTTGATCGCGCATCCTTCCACCGCCCGGCCGACCGAACCGGGCCTGGCCAGCCACTCCTCGCCGGAAATCCAGGTCGTGCCGCAGCCCTCCGTGCCGCCATAGGCCTCCTGCACCACGTCCGCGCCCAGCCACTCGATCCACTCCGCCTTCAGCCAGGGCGGGCAGGGCGCCGCCGTATGCACGACCGTCCGCAGGCTGCTCATGTCATGCCGGTCCCGGACCTCCGCCGGAAGGCGCGCGATGCGATGCATCATGGTCGGGACCATGATCGTCCAGTCGATGCGATGCCGATCGATGAGGTCCAGGGCGCGTTCCGCGTCGAACCGCTCCATCACGATCAGCCTGTTCCCGCAGAACAGCCCGCGCGAGCTGCACATGAACGACGCATTGTGATAGAGCGGCCCCGCGACCAGTTGCCTGCCCTGAACCGGCATGCGGAATTCCGGGACCAGGGGATCGAAGATGCCGGGCTGGCGCGACACGATCACCTTGGGCCGGCCGGTCGAACCGCCCGATGCGACCGCCTTCCAATAAGGCGGAACGGGATAATCCATCGCCTCGTCCGACAATGCCGGATCGGGAAGGAAACCGGCGGGCAGTTGCGGAACGGAAGTCTGCTCGCCCTCCGACCCGACGATCAGCCTGGGCGACACGATGTCGATGATGGCGGATCGCTCGGCCGGCGGCATCCGGGCGGAAATGGGCTGGGGGATGGCGCCGACCTTCCACGCCGCGATGCTGGCCTGGTAGAATTCGCGGCCGTTGGGCAGCATGATGGTGACGAAATCGCCCTCCCCCACGCCGGCGTCGCGATAGGCCCGCGCCAGCCGGTTGGTGGAACGGTCCAGATCCCGCCAGGAAATCTCGCCGGCCTCGTCGACGATCGCCGGTTCATCGGCCAGCCTTTCCGCCCAATATCGAATGCAGTCCCCGATCGAATATTGCATCTGCCGATAGTCCATAGCTGGGCGCAGCACGGCGCCATGATGATTATTTGCGGGCACCGCCCAGGCCGAACATATAGGCCGCGATCTTGCGCATCTGAATCTCTTCGGAACCTTCGGTGATGCGGTAGCGGCGATGATGCCGGTAGATATGCTCGAAGGGCTTGTGGCGCGAATATCCGATGCCGCCATGCACCTGCATGGCGCGGTCTGCGGCCTCGCAGCAGAGCCGGTTCGCCCAATAGTTGCACATGCTGACCTTGTGGGAAAGCGTCGCCGTCACCTCCGCGCGGGACATCCGGTCCATGTCGGATGCCGTCTTGCGGATCAGCAGGCGCAGCATCTCCGCCTGGGTGCTCATTTCGACGAGCGGCCACTGGATCGCCTGGTTCGTGGCCAGCGGCTTGCCGAACGGCTTGCGCTCGCGGGCGTAACGCACGCTTTCCTCGATGCAATAGCTTGCCGCCCCAAGGGACGCCGCCGCCTGCCGGATGCGGTTTTCATGGACGAACGTCTGGGCCAGCGCCAGCCCATCGCCCGGCTCGCCGAAAAGATCCTCGTCCCTCACCCAGACATTGGTGAGGCTGATGCGGGGATGATCGGTGGGCATGTTGAAGGTCCAGAGCCACTCCTCGATCTTGAGGCCGGGCGTGTCGCTGGGCACAAGAAAGCCGGTAATGCCCTTGCCGTCCCCGCGCTCGCCATGGGTGCGGGCAAAGATGATGACATGGCTGGCGCTGTGCATGCCGGTGGTCCACATCTTCTCGCCGTCTATGCGCCAGCCGCTGGCGCCGTTGCGGCTTTCGCGCACGGCGCGCGTCTGCATGTGCGTCGCGTCCGATCCATGCTCCGGCTCGGTCAGCGCGAAGGCCAGCGAAAGGTCGCCGTCCAGCATTCCGCCGATGAATTTCTCCTTCTGCTCCTGCGTGCCGAATTCCTGCAACATCAGCACCTGGGGGAAGTTGGCGACGATCGAATGCTCGTTCTGAAGGTCGTTGTGCAGTCCCAGGCCCCGCGCCGCCAGATGCTCGCGGATGGCGGCCATCCACAGGTTGGAACCATCCTGCCCGCCAAAGGCCCTGGGCAGGCCGAAGCGCAGATAGCCGGCGCGGTCGGCCAGATCGCGGGCCTGGCGCAAAAGGGCCTCCCATTCAGGCCGCGGCAGGCCGCCCCCCTCGAAGTCGGTGCGCGCCCATTCGCGCCGATGGTCGAAGAAGCGGATATTGTCGTCGCGCTGCTCGAGCGGCTTGATCTCGGCATCGATGAATGCATCCATCTTCGCGAGATAGGCGCTGAGTTCAGGGCTGTCGCCGAAATAGCCAACCGTTCCAGATTCCACAATCAAACCTTCCACAATTGATCAGCGCAGGGCTGCTTTCTTCCGGTGCGCAGGCCGCTGCTTCGCCGAATATTCACAAATCTCGCCGCGATCAGGGGGGAGATGGCCCCTTTACGATGCGCACTGCCGGGTTGTAGGTGGAATTGGGCGGCGCCAATTGGCCGTGGAATTCCACCGACAACGCGCAATGGGCCACCGCCATGAGAAGCTGGTAAAGCCGCTTCTCATCGGCCGAAAGTGCGTCCAGCGGCAATGGGTCCAGATGATCGAGGATCGCGGGCGCCCTGGGCGCCACGGCGTCGTAGAAGGCCTGCACCTGCGCCATGCCGGCGGCGAAGCGGTGTTCGTTGCGCGCCTGGAAATCCTCCAGCGCCCATTGCTCGACAAAGGGTTCGAGATCCTCAAAGCCCCTGGGCAGCGCGGATGGTCCGGTCATTGCCCCCTCCCCAGCGCCTCGGCGACGGTGGCCGACCCGATCCACTTTTCCACCTGCTGCACCGAATGGCGGATCGACACTTCGCTCTCCGACAGGTTCATGCCGCGCGTGGCGCCCGACTCCACGCCCCGCTGGGTCCGCTCGACATTGCCCAGATCCTCATAGATGATGTCCACGAGCCAGGCGATCGTGTGCTCCATGGCAAATCGCTCTCCCACCGTCGCCGGCCTGGGGAAGTAGAAGGTCGCCCGGTGCAGGGTCTCCGTCGCGCTCAACGGCCAATATTCGTGGACGAACGGGCCGCTGATCCGGGCGGCGATATTGACGTTGGGAAAGATCGTCGCGATGTCCATCGACCAGTCGGGTTGCTTTGTCGGGTTGACGGCCGGATGATTCAGATATGCCATTGCGGCATCCATCACCTGCTGCGGCACCTTTTCCGGATCGTTGACCAGCTTCGCGATCGCATGGCCGGGCTTGAATTCCGCGGCTGCGTTGCCGAACATCGAAACGAAGCGATGAGGCCCGAAGAAGCGCGCATCCAGCAGGCGCCCATATTTATTCTCGTCGTTGGAGAACAAAGTCTTGAGCGTCGTCGAATGGATCGAGGGGATGTGATAGGCCTCGACGAAGGCGTCCGCGACAATCTTCCAATTGCAGTTGAGCCGCGTCTCCACCACGATGGGATGGTCGAGATTATTATATTCGACCCCTTCGTAAAAGGACTTCCAGTCGCCCAGGAATTCGTCGAGCGAAACCTCCGGAGTTTCGGCCAGGTTGACGAACATCCAGCCGTCCCAGATCTCCAGCGCGACCGGCGTGAGGCCGCAGCCCGCCTTGTCGAGCCCCAGGAACATCTCCTGGTCCGGCACGCCGCGCAACCTGCCGTCGGTCGAATAGGACCAGCCATGGTAACGGCAGACCAGAACCGGCGCATTGCCGTTCGGACGGCTCTCCACCAGGTTCGCGCGATGCGGACATACATTGTGGAAAGCGCGCAGGACATCGTCCTTGCCGCGAATGATGATGATGGAGGCCTTGCAGATCGCAAATTCCTTCACGACGAAGTCCGCCTTGTTCGGAACCTCCTCCACGCGTCCGGCGAAAAGCCAGGCCCGCCGGAAGATCCGCTCCCGCTCCAGCTCGAACGCCTCCGGGGATCGGTATGTCTCCAGCGACACCATGCCGTTGTCCATGCCGCCGCGAGCAGCGAAGGAGGAAGCGGAACCGGGCCGGTCGACCATTTCATGCACACTCATGTTCACCTCCTGCGGATCGGGCGCGCCGGGCGCGGACCATGCCCGATCATGCGCCCTCGGCCTTCGCCGTCGTGTCCAGCCGGCCCGTGCCGGGAAACAGCAGTCCCATCCCCTCGGCCACGCATGCGGGCCGGTCCTCTCCTTCGATTTCGATCGTCATCTCGCTGGTCATCAGCAGGCCGCCCGCCTTCGGCTCCGTGCTCAACAGCTTCTGGCGAACGCGCACATTCCCGCCCGCCCTGACGGGATTGGTGAAACGCACCTTGTTGAGGCCATAGTTCAGCGCATGGTTGATGCCGGTGATCTCCAGCACGTCGGCCAGCATCACGGGCAACAGCGCCAGGGTCAGGAATCCGTGCGCGATGGTTCCGCCATTCTCCCGCGTCGCCCGCTCGACATCGACATGCACCCACTGGCGGTCCCCCGTCGCCTCCGCGAACAGGTCGATCGACCGCTGCGTCACCTCAAACCAGCGCGACACGCCGATCTCCTGGCCCTGGAAACTTTCCAGCTCGCTATAATCTATGGTCCTTGCCACCATATTCTCCTGTCTTTCAGCCGACGGTCACGACGATCTTTCCCTGCGCCTGCCTGCCTGCCAGAAGGTCCAGCGCCCTTGCCGCTTCGTCCAGCCCGAACCGCGCCGAAATGTGGGGACGGATGCGCCCGGCCTCGTATATTTCGAACAGTTCGGCATTGTTCCGGCGATTTTCGTCCGGCTCCTTCTCGGTGAAGAGGCCGTAGAAAACCCCCGCGATATCGCAGCCCTTCAGCAACGCCAGGTTGAGCGGCATCTTCGCTATGCCGGCGGGAAAACCGACGACCAGGAAGCGCCCCTTCCAGGCGATCGTGCGCAGCGCGGGTTCGGAATAATTGCCGCCGACGATGTCCAGGATGACGTCATATCCTTCCGCGCCCACCGGCGCCCTGAACTGCTCCGCCAGGTCGCGCATCTCCGGCACGCCGGGAACGTCGCCCGGATAGAGGATGCAGGTTCCGGCGCCGCGCGCGCGGGCGACGTTCAGCTTTTCCTCGCTGGACGCGGCGGCGAACACCCGCGCGCCCATGGCCGTCGCCAGTTCCACCGCCGCCAGTCCGACGCCCCCGGCGGCGCCCAGCACCAGCACGCTCTCGCCAGGCGCCAGGCGCGCCCGCTGCTTGAGCGCATGATAGGAGGTTCCATAGGTCGCGATGAAGGCCGCCGCCTCGTCGAAGGGCATGGAGTCGGGGATCGGGACCAGCTTGCCCGCCGAAGTCGCGACGCGTTCGGCCATGCCGCCCCAGCCGACAAGGCCGATGACCCGCTGCCCGATCAGCGCGGGATCGACCCCCTCGCCCACCTCGCTGACGATGCCTGCGGCCTCGCCCCCCGGCGAGAAGGGCCGGGAAGGCTTGAACTGATATTGATCGTTGATGATCAGCACGTCCGGGAAATTCACGCCGCACGCCTTGACGTCGATGACCACCTCGCCCGCGGCGGGCCGCGGATCGGGGACGTCTTCCAGCAGGAGCGTGTCGGGGCCGCCGGCCTCCCGGCTAATGACTGCTTTCATGCTTCGTCTTTCTGGCATTCGTCGCGCCGCCCTTTTCATCGGCCGCGCGGAGGTGACTGTCGGTGAAGCGCGTGGGCCTGACCATCTTGCGCGCCCGCAGGTTGGCGGAATAATGGGGCTGGTCGACCGCCAGTTTCTCCATCGTCGTCAGCCACAGATGCTCCCCCACAAGCGGGTCGTCGGCGGTCAGCGCGCCCGACCTCAGCCGGGCGCACAGCAAGGCGTTGAGGGTGCGGCAGTCGCCATCCTCCCCCAACAGGACCGAAAGCCGCTGGCGCTCAGCTTCGTCGAAACCCGGTGCGAGATCGATTTCACGCCGCGCCAGGTCCACGGCATTGGCCGTCACGAGAGCATGGAAGCGCGTTTCGTCCTGACCCAACCGCCCGAGGTCGTCGCGAAGGAAGCGCGCCACCGCGTCGAGCAGTTCGCTGGCGCCCGGTTCATCCTGCATGGGCCGTCTCCGCCATGATGAGGCCGAGAATGTCTATCTCGGCTTCCGATGCGCGGCGCGCGATCATCGTGCGCTCGACGCTTGCGTCCTCGCCGGACCGGATCCATCCGACCATGCCGGCGCACATCAGCCCCCAGCGCAAACTGCCCAGCACCTCCCAGAACTTCACGCGCTGCCGGTCGATGGCGACGCCGGCGGCGGCTTCATAGGCCAGGTAGAAATCCTCCCTCTCGGCAAAGCCGCCGACCGGAAGGTCGATATTGCCGAAGCGCCAGCTATTGACGCTGATCCACGCAATATCCTCATGCGGGTCGCCCAGATGGGCGAGTTCCCAATCTAGAATGCCGCGCAGGCCCTGAGGGTCGACCAGCAGGTTGCCAAGGCGGAAGTCGCCGTGGACGAGCCGGGGAGCCACCGGGTCCGGCACATGTTCGCGAAGCCAGCGGAACGCCGCCTCGAACACCGGCCGGGGCTGGTCCAACGAGCAGTGACTTTCCCACAGCAGCGCGATCTCCGACGCCGGGGTGCTGGACCGCACGCCCACGCCCCCGGCCTCGATCCGATGGATCGCCGCCAGCGCGCTCGCGCTCTCTCCAGCCAGGCGCGCCCGCGCGCCTGCAAATTGCTCATCCCGCAGGATGCGGCGCGCCAGCGTCTCGCCCTTGAGCCGCTCCATGAAGAATCCCCGGCCCAGCCCGTCCGACGGTTGCAGCACGTAACGGACCGCGGGCACCGGCGCGCCGGCATCATCGGCCAGTTGGATGAGCGCGGCTTCCTGTTCGGGCGTCGTGGTCGCGCCCTCCCGCAAGGCGCCGCCCGGCGCGCGGCGAAGGATGAACTCCTCCGTCGCGCCTTCGGCGACCACGTCCAGCGCCCATGTTTCGTAACTCGCTCCGGCCGTCAACCGCCGCAAAGTGCCGATCCGGCCGTTCCAGCGCCGCTCGACGACGGCATGCAATGCATTCTCGAACGCGTCGCTCACTGCGGGACCGCCTTTTCGCCGCCGCCCGCCGCCGCCGCCATCTTCTCGTCATAGGCCCGTCCCGCAGGAGCGGTGGAGAGATGCGCGAGCGTGCCCGCGTCCACCGGCAGGAGATGGCCGGTGATGTGACGCGCGGCGTCGGACGCCAGGAAGGCCACCGCTTCGGCGATGTCCGTCGGCGTGACCAGCAGGTCCATCGCCGCGCCGTTGCGGTTGGCATCGAGCAGTTCCTGCGGAAACAGCTCCAGAACGCCCGGCGTCGCGACCAGCGACGGCGCCACGGCGTTGCACCGGATTCCCTGGCGGCCGAAGGCGACGGCGACATAGCGGGTAAGCTGGATCAAGGCGGCCTTGGACGTGCCGTATGCGCAAAGATTGGCATAAGCCGCCACGCCATAGGTGGAGGAGGTGTTCACTATGGCGCCTCCCCCGGCGCGGATCATCTCCGGAATGGCGTGCTTGCAGCCGAGCATGACGCTGCGCACGTTGATCGCCATGATGCGATCCCAAAGGCTCGCATCGATCGTCAGCACATTCTGGTCCTGGATATTGACCTCCAGATCGACCAGCGCGGCATTGTTGTGGAGGATGTGGAGGCCGCCGAACGTCGCCACCGCATGCGCCACCATGGCGATGATGTCGCCTTCCTTCTCGACGTCGCAGTGGAAGGGTTCGGCGACGCCGCCGGCGCTGCGGATTTCCTCGGCGACGGCGCGCGCCGCATCCTCCCGAATGTCGGCCACCACCAGTCGCGCGCCCCGCTGGGCCAGCAACTGCGCGGTCGCCCGGCCGATTCCCGAACCGCCGCCCGTGACGATCGCTGTCTTTCCGGCAAAATCCGACATGCTCTTCCTCTTCATTTCCTGGCCGACCGACCGTCGACAACCGTTTTCGGTTCAGTGGCCGGGCGGGACGGCGCCCGATGCGCCGCCCCGCGCGGGATCAATATTTAAAGCCGAACGTGATGCCATAGGTGGCAGGCATGCCGGCATATTGGTGACGGTTGTCGAGATCCTGGAACACCGTCGTGATATAATATTTGTTGGTCACGTTGCGTCCGAACAGTTCGACCCTCCAACGGTCGTCCGCGGCCGAAATACCGGCGCGCAGGTCGAGCAGCGCATATTTGGGTATGTCGAAGTTCCTGTCCCGCGAATTCCCCTGCAGGACGAGCGAAGCGTTGTCGCGGCTGTGATAGGTCACGGCCGCGCCGAGCATGGCCTTGAAGCTGTCGCTCAGCGGCCATTCATACTGCACGTCCAGATTTCCCGTGAATTTCGGGGTGTAGGACAGCGGCGAGCCTCTGAAATTACCCGACTGGCCGGCCTGGTCATAGACCGCCGCGCCGTTGCTCGTCGTGAAGTCGCCATTGATCTTGCTGTTCAGATAAGTGCCGGACGCGGTCAGCGTCAGCCCCTCCGCCGGCGCGAAATTCAGGTCGGCGTCGATGCCCCAGATGCGCGACTTGGGCACGCTCACCAGCGTCTCCACTAGGCCGAAGATGGGGTCGAGGATGCGGGCGCGCAACTGCTTGTTCTTATAGTCATAGTAGAAGCCGGACACGTTCAGGAACGCCGCCCGATCGAACAGCGGCGCCTTGATGCCGATTTCGTAGGAATCCAGCCGCTCCTGCTTCACCGGCAGGAATTGCTGGGCGGAGGAGGCGGTGATGTTCGATATAATGGCGCCCTTGTAGCCCCGGCTGACGCTGCCGAAGATCATCGTGCCGCCGTCGAACTTGTAATTGAGCGCGCCGCGGTAGGAGAAGTTGTCTTCCCTCAGTCTCAGATCGAATTCGCCCGCGGAGAAATTGTCATACGGGTTCAACTGATAGCATTTCGTGATCGGATCCTGCACGACCCCCGGCGCCAGGATGCTCTGGAGGCCGGTGAAGAAGATGTTGAGCGGCGCGCCCGGCGTTCTGTCATAGGCGCAGGCCTGCGCATCGCGTTCCGACCATGTGTAGCGGCCGCCCGCCTGGAAGGTCAGTTGCGGCGTGATCTTATATTCCGCATTGGCGAAGATGGCGTAATTGTCGACCTGTTGATTGACGTAGGACGTCGGCCGGGTGAACGGCGTCGCCGCCAGCAGGCCGCCGACGCGATTGGTCGACAATTTGTCGACGAAGTTGAAGTTGTTGTCCTTGGTATTGCTGTGCTGATAATTGACGCCAACCAGGCCGATCAGCGCATCGGTGGTCAACTGCAACCGCAATTCCTGTCCAAAATCCTTCAGGCGACCGAATGTCTGAAATTCCAGGCCAACGGGCGCGGCGCCGTCAATATCCAGATAGCGCGAGGATTTGAGGTCGGAATAGGAGGAGATCGACGTCAGCGTGACGGTGTCCGTCGCCTCGAAATCCACGCGGCCGGAAAGCTGGTAGAATTTCTCGTTCTTGCGGTTCGACGCCAGCGGATTCCAGTCGGCCGACCGCGCATTGTCCTCCGCCAGCGGCGCGGCGAGCATTTCCGGATAGGCAAAGGCGGGATCGGAAGGCGTGATCGCCTTGAGCTGCGAAGCCTGCGTGTCGGACCTGTCGCGGAAGCCGTTGAGGTTGATCGCGACCTTCAGCCGATCGGTGGGCGTCCAGTCCAGCAGCAGCCTGCCCATGATCTGGCGCGCATTGCCGAGTTCGTCGTCGCGGGTCAGGCTGCGCTGCCACGCGCCGCCGGACGCCCCCTGCACCGCGACGCGCGCGCGCAGCGTGTCCGTGATCGGCCCGCTGACAAATGCCTTCAGCGTCGCCTTGTCGAACCGCTCATATGTCGCAGAACCGCCGGCCTGGAAATCTTCCGTGGGCTTGGCCGCGACATAGTTGATCGCGCCGCCGGTATTGTTGGTGCCGAACAGCGTGCCCTGCGGCCCCTTGAGCACCTCGACCCGTTCCAGGTCGAGCGCCGCGCCCTGCGTCATGAGCGAGAAGGGCAGCGAAACCTGGTCGACATAGACGCTCACGGTCGGCGCGGAACCCAGGCCGGAGTCATACAGACCGATGCCGCGCAGCACATAGACCGGCTGGCCGAAAGGCGCCGGCACCGCGACGAACCCGGACACGACCTTGCCCAGGTCGGCCGTATCCGTGATGCCGCGCTGCGCCAGTTGCTCGCCGGAAGCCACCGCGACGGTGATAGGCACGTCGTTGAGCGACTGCGCGCGCTTCTGCGCGGTGACGATGATCTCGCCGATGCCGACGTCGGACTGCGGAGCAGCGGCGTCCTGCGCATGGGCAGCCTGAACGAGCGACATAAGTCCGACCCCGGCCAGCAATAAACGATTATTTCTCATCTTCCCCTCCTCCAAATAGAGTTATTATCTGTCCTGAACGCCAAATTGCCGTCGCGCTGCATTTCGGACGGCCTTGCAAACCATGAAACCCGCCCGATCACCGCTCCCGCCCCGGCAAGTCCGGACGGATGACGATGCATCGGCACGCCGCGCCGACGAAGGCGCGGAAACGCACATCCTATTCGACCGGCGCGGCGCCGGCCGTTACCCCTTCCAGTTGAGGAAACGCCCTTCCCGTTGCCAGGGGAGGTTCGTCGACCCGCTTGAGATAGTTCCAGGCCCGCCCCTTCTGCAGGGCGTCCATCGCCTTGACGAAGTCCCGGGTCTCCATGACTTCGGCATGACTTTCATAATCCCGCCCCTCGCCGACCTCCACGGCCTCGCGCCAGACCCTCCTCAATTCCGCCTTGACCCGCGCAACCGCGTGCGGAGAGCAATATTGGAGACGCTTGCACACCGCCGCCGCCCTTGCCCGCATGTCCTCGACCGACCCGAACGACCGGGTGACAAGGCCGGCGCGCTCAGCCTCGCGGCCGTCGATCTCCTCCCCCAGGAGGATGAATTCCTGCGCACGGCGCCATTGCATCATGCGCGCGCCATGCTGCAATCCGCCCCAGCCGGGATAAAAGCCGAGCTGCACTTCCGGCAGGCAGAACAACGCCGCGTCGGTGCAATACAGCATGTCGACCCGAGTCATCATCTCCAGGCCGCCGCCCCTGGCTCCCGCCGCGGCCAGGCCAATCACCGGCACGGGCAGCGAAGAAATCAGTTCGCCAAGACTTTGTCCGCGTCGCACAATCTCCCTGGCGTCTTCGCGATCCATGTCGTGATAATCCGGCTTCAACTCGAAGACCATCACCGCGGCTTCGTGAAAACCATCGCCTCCCGCATCGATCACCACCGCCCGCAGGTCTTCACGGTCGCCGGCATGCAACAGAACGTCCTCCATCGCGTCCAGCACTGCGCAGGTCATTCCATATCCCGTGTCGGGATTGTTCTTCGTCAGAGTGAGAACGCCGTCGGCATAGTCGATCAAGACGGCCGCCCGCCTTTCCGGTCCGCGATTCATCCCATCAACTCCTGTACGATCGCAGCGGTTCTGATGCCGCCTTTGTTCTGTTATATACTAACCATGTGAACAGTAAAGTTCATTTTATCGCGCAATACAAGCGGAAATTTGCGTGCCCGGCAAAGGCGGCCGACAAGCCGCGAAAGATGCCCGAAGCCGCCTGTCCGGCAGCAGCGGCGGGATCAGCCAGGGTGCAGCCGCAGCGGCAACTTGCCGGGCATGCGAACCTGGTTATGGGCCTCATATTGGGGCGTTCCGGTCAGTTCCAGGCGCGCGACCTTGCGCACCAGCGCGGATATGATCGCCTCCGTCTCCGCCTTGGCCAGGATCTGGCCGACGCAATTGTGCGGACCCGTGCCGAAACCCAGTCCGGCGTGCGCGCCCCGCCGGGAGACGTCGAATTCGTCGGGCCGGTCAAAATGGCGCGGGTCGCGATTGACCGCGCCCATCCATACCCCGATCTTGGTCTGGGGCGCCAGATCGAACGCCCCCAGTTTCACGGGCCGGGTGGTCATCCGGTAATAGACGCGGAAGGGCGGATCGAATCGGATCGCTTCGTTGATCGCCGCCGGGACAAGGGTCGGATCGGAACGAAGCCTTGCCCATTCCGCCGGGTGCAGCGCCAGCAATCGCAGGGCATTGGCGATGCCCGCAATCGTGGAATCGAAGCCGCCTCCCACGAAGACGATGGCCATGTTGCCGCCGATCCCTTCGGGAAGCAGCCCCTCCTCCTCGGCCTGGTAGGCCAGGTCGACGAGTCCGCCCGGCGCTGCGTTGCGGCGCGTTATGGCTTCGTTGAACCAGGGCAGATGGGGTTCCGCCGCGGCCATGGCCCTTTGGCTCACCTCATTCACCGGCCCCATCAGGTTGAGCATCATGTTGCTCGTCGCGATCGCCGGTTCGGCGGGCAGGTCGATCCCGGCGACGCTCGAAAACACGTCCAGGATGAACGCCTGGGCAATGTCCCGCGTGCCGTCCACCGATCCTTTCTCAAGCAGGTCGTCCACCAATATCCGCGCCCGTTCCGCCAGCAATTCCTGGAAACCGCGCACGCGGGAAGGCGACAGGATCTTCTGCACGACCTTCCGAAGCTGGCTATGCTGCGGCGGGTCGCATTCCTGCAGGGCATTGGTCGGCCGGAGCAGACCCGGCTTGGTAATGTCGAGCAGGCCTATGCCGTGACTGGAGGTGAAGCTGTCGAAATCCTTGGACAGTTGGACAGCTTCGTCCATGCCCCCGACGGCATAGGCCTCGTTCGCGGGCAGATAGGCGACGCCGGCATTCCGCACCGCCGCCAGAAACGGCGCCGGATCGAGAATGACGTCCTCCGCATAGGGGTCGAATTCCAATATGGGCGGTGCGGATATGATCATGTCATCCATTCATGCCTCCATTGATCGGATTCCGGCGCCCTTCGCGGGCCGGCCGGTATCGGCGAGATTCCATCCTCTGCCGCGACGGCAGCGTTCAAACGGCGGTGAGGCCGCCGTCGATGGTGAATGCCGCCCCGGTGACGAAACTCGCCTCGTCGGAAAGCAGCCAGCGAACCGCATTCCCTATTTCGCCCGGCTGCCCAAAACGCTTCAACGGGTGCTGGTTCATGGCCCATTCCCGATATTCGCCGTCCCCCATCGCGCCTTCCAGCATGGGGGTCAGCGTCGCGCCCGGCAGCACGGCATTGATCCTGATGCCCTTGCCGCCATATTCGACGGCCGCCCCGCGCGTGAGCCCCAGGCCGCCCGCCTTCGACGCGCAATATTCGACGCCATTTTCGAAGGCCGCCACCGCCGCCGAGGACAGGACGTTGACGATGGAGCCTCCCCCCGCCTCCAGCATCGCGGCGATTTCATATTTGTTGCACAGGAACAGGCCCCGCGCATTGACCGCCTGACAGCGGTCCCAGTCTTCCAGCGCCAATTCATGGGTCGGAACGCCCTTCCACGGCACGCCCGCGACATTGGCGGCGCCATGGAGGAGACCGAACGACCGGACCGCGGCGTCCACCATGGCGCGCACGTCGGCCTCGCTCGCCACGTCCGCGACAATGCCTTGCGCGACGCCGCCACCGGCCAGGATTTCGTCGGCGACAGCCTGGGCGGCGGCATGATTGACGTCGGCGACGGTGACCTTGGCTCCCGCACCGGCGAGGAGAAGGGCCGTAGCCCTGCCTATTCCACTTCCGCCGCCGGTAACCAGCACCGACTTGTCGGCCAATCCTGCCATATCATCCTCCTGCCTTAATGGACCATCGCGGCTGCGTTCGACGCCTTTGCCGGTGGCTTTTTCTATTTTCTTGGCCGCTGTCCCGCCGGTGCCGGACCGGCGTTGCCGGCGAACGGCCCGGAAAGCGCCCTAATGTCCGCCGATGAGCACCGGCACGCCCCGCCGGTGAGCGATCCGCCATCCGCCGGGCGTGCGCACGAACCGATCGTGGAATTCGCCGACCCCTGCAGCATGCTCGAAGCGCGGCAGACCGCCATCCTCATGGTTCACATGATAGAGGGTGAAGCCCGTGATCGATTCCGCCGCATCCGCTTCCAGCTTCGTGAAGTGCGGCAGCGAACAAAGATGGCGCGTGATCAGGGAAACCGGGCGATCCGCCCACAAGGCTGCGATTTCGGCATGTCCCCGTGCGGTTATGTCGGCCCGCTCGAAGCATCCGTCCGCCGCGAAAAGCGCGACTGCCTTGTCGAATTCACGATGATCGACATGATGGGCGAACGCCGAGATCAATGCGGTGCATGCGCGATAGGCTTCGTCATTGCCGGACATCATGCCGCCTTCTCCCGACGATCCGCTTCGCCGGCCCGTCCCGTGACGGTGGCAAGGATGGAAGCCCAGTCGTCGGGCGCCGCGACGCCGCGCCAGGCGACATGCTGGTCCGGCCGGACCAGCAGGAGGGGACGCTCCAGAAGGTCCAGCACCGGCTCGCGATCCAGCCTGACGACGGTGACCGGCACTCCCGCGGCGGCGGCGGCGGCCTCGAAACCGCCGATATTGGCCTGCCCTGTCGCGATCAAGGTGAATTCCGGACCCAGCAGGTCGAACAACGGCCGGCCGTCGGCCAGATGAAGGCTGGGCAGGCGGCTGCCCGGAAATGTCGTCGGCGCGGCACGCATCGGGTCCAGCGCGAGTTCCGGTCCGTCCGAACAGATCACCGGCGAACGATAGCGATAGCCATGCTCTATGCCCCAGCTCTCATTTTCCGCATTGCCGAGTTCGGCGATGCGGCGGCCAAGTTCCAAACGCCGCTCGCTAGCTTCCGCGCCCTCCAGATCGCCTTCGGCCTGAGCCTCCAGGAAGAGATTGATGATGGCGAGCCGCACCTCAAGATGCCGCTGGGCCGCTTCGCGATTTCGCCGGGCAATGGCGAGCCGTTCGACTTCATAACTTTCCAGAAGGGCCTCTCCCCCCCAGCCCTTGACTGCCGCCGCCAGCTTCCAGCCCAGGTCCACCGCATCGCCGATGCCGGTATTCATTCCATAGCCGCCGGTCGGGATCACCTGATGCGCCGCGTCCCCGGCCAGGAATATGCGCCCGTTCCGCAGGCGGTTCGCCACCACCATGTGCGGCGTCCACGGATTGGCGACCAGAATCTCGTAGTCGAAGGAGCGCCCCATGAAGTTGCGCAGCAATTCATCCGGATCGGAATCGGGCGGCGCCAGGGTCTGGAGCGTCCATATGTCATGCCCGTTCTGCGCGATCAGCGTGCCATGGGCGGTCTGCAAATGATAGGCGATGCCGAACTTGGCCAAAGCCTGATGATCCGTCGACCGGAAATGGACCATATAGGCTTCGCCTATGGCGTGCATCCCCTCCAGATCTATCCCGGCATCGCGGCGCACGCGGCTGCCGCCGCCGTCGCAACCCGCCAGGTAGAGCGCGCGGATCGAAGCGGTTTCACCCGTGCCGCCGTTCCGGATCGTTGCCGTCACGCCCTCGGCATCCTGTTCGAACGCTTCATAAGCCCAGCCGAATCGCACGTCGACGAGCGGGTTCGCATCGACCAGCTTCTTCAGCACCGGCTCAAGGACGATCTGGGACACGCGCATCGCCGGTTCCAGCGTATCGGTCCCGTCGTTCCTGACGCGCGCGGCTTCCCGCGCGGCATCGGGCGCGGCATAGGCGAAACGGTGGAGAATGCTTCCCGAACCGCTGGTCGCCCACACGACGTCGAGCGGTTCGCTGGCGGGCACGCCGGCGGCGCGCAGCTTGTCCGCGACGCCCAGGCGCCTGAACAATTCCATGCTCCGCCCATTCGTAAGGTCCATCTTCGGGTGGGTCGTCGTCGTCGGATTGCGCTCCAGAAGTACCGAGCGCACGCCATGATGGGCGAGTTCCAGAGCGAGCGACATACCGACAGGTCCGCCGCCGGCGATCAAGACCTCCGTTTGAATCCCAGGCATTCAACTCTCCTCCAGACGGCGGATCGGCGCTGGTCAACGTCATCGAGTCCAAGTCCGCCCCGGCCCGGCCATTGCTGAGGCCATCATGACAGTCAGCGAACTTTCGACCATGACCCGCCATTCCGGCCGCCACAGCTTTACGCCCTTGGCGCCGGAATTCCCCGACGCAGGCTTTCCTCATTCCGGCGGCGCTGAGAGGCGGGAACCCCGCCAGGTTCAGCCAACGCCGCCTCCTGCCAGCGAGTAACGCAATACTGTCCAGTTAGTCAATAGCGCCAACGCAGAAATGAGGTCGCGGCGCGAAGGCGCGGCGCGAGCGGTTTTTCGCGGATTCCGACCATGCAGGCCATCGCCGGCCGCGTCGCCGCGCCTGCCCTGAGCGATATTCCGGATTCAGTCGACGAATATCAGCGCGTTGATCAGGTCGATCGTCTGTTCGATCTCGATCTTGCTGAACGGATTGCGCTTCGTGAGATATTGATATTCGGCCGACACTGAAAACGGGACCGCGGCCATGCCGATGATCGAGAATCGCAGGCGCTCCGGATCGGCGCGACGGACCGCCCCCTCCCTCTGCGCTTCGCTGATCAGGTCGCGCATGAATTCGAACTGTTCGCCTATCAGGTTTTCGCACATCCAGGTCAGCCGCTTGGAGGGCTGGTGCGCCTCGATCGTCATCAGGCGGTGCAGTTCGGGATATTGCGCGGACATGGTGACGATCTTGCGGATCGCGCGCTTCAGGCGATCCCTGGCGGAGGCTCCGCCGGAAGCGACGACCTCGTCCACGCGGGATATGGCGAACCGCTCGGCCAGGTTGACAACCACCGCCTTCCACAGGTCGTCCTTGGTCTGGAAATGATAGATGAGGAGCGAGTGCGACACCTGCGCGTCCGCCGCGATGGACCGGGTGGAGGCGCCCTCGAACCCGACCGTCGCAAAGGCGTGCAGCGCGGCCGTTATCACCCGCTCGCGAACCTCCTGCGGCCGCCTTTGCCGCGTCCTGGCTGTCGGGGCCGATTCTTCTTGCTGCTTCGCGGGGGACTTGGCCCCGATGGTCTTCGACGTCATCGGTCCTGCATAAAGCGCTTGACGCCGGCAGGCAATCGATCAGTGACTCAAAGAAGCCCGTGGATATTCGGGAAAAACATATTGATCAATAGGACAGTAACTGCTACCTGCAATGCGATTAATTAAAAAATTTGCGAAGACAGGATGCGGAAGGGAGTTCGATCATATGGTTTCGGCAACAGAAAGTTCCGGACGCCGGGTCCGGCCACATTATATGGCCCATTTCGTGATCCGCACCTCCAGATATGACGAGTCGCTGGCCTGGTATCAGCGGTTTTTCGACACGGAGACGGTCTACGCCCAGGACGGCCTGACCTTCCTGACGTTCGACGACGAACATCACCGGATCGCCATCGGACGCATTCCGGACCTGGAAGATCATCGGGAGAATATCGCGGGCGTCGATCATATCGCCTTTTCGATGCAAAACCTGGAAGACCTGGTGACTGCCTACGAACGGAACAAGGCGGCCGGGATCGTCCCCTTCTGGTGCATCAACCATGGTCCGACGACGTCGATCTACTACAAGGATCCCGACGGCGTGAAGATCGAACTGCAAGTGGACAATGCAACTTTTCCGGGCGGGGCGAGGGCATTCTTCAGCAGCGACGAGTTCGCGCGCAATTCCTATGGCATCGAATTCGATCCCGACGACTTCGTCGCGCGATTCAGGGCGGGGGAAAGCACCGCCGCGCTGCTGGCCCGGCCGGACACCCTATCCGCAGGCGAATGATCGGGCAGGGGAACCGCACGATCCCCGCAAGCCGGCGGCTTCGTCGGTTCGGGTTGTCGATCGGGCGGTCGTCCTGCTAATCGACAGGTAGAGATGCGACCGGACGGCCCGACCGTCCAGGTCGCCCCGTGATCAGGAGTTGCGCATGAAATTGGCTCGCTATTCGGTGAATGGCACCGTTGAGGTCGGTTTGGTCGAGGAGGATCGCGTCGTCCGGCTCACCGGCCGGCTCCCGCAGGTGGGGCAGGACATGCTGGCGCTGATTTCCGCCTGGGACGGTCTGCGCGATGCAGCCGAAAAGCTGCGCGGCGAAAAGGACTTCAGCCTGGCCGAGGTCGAGTTGCTGGCGCCAATCCCCCGGCCGGGCAAGATCTGGGGCATCGGCCTCAACTATGCGGACCATGCCGAGGAATCCGGCCTGCCGATCCCGGAACATCAGATGTGGTTCGTGAAGGCCTCCACGGCGGTTGCCGGACCATATCAGCCGATCGAGCGGCCGGCCGTTTCGCAGGCGCTGGATTATGAGGCTGAACTCGTCGCCGTCATCGGCCGGGGCGGCCGCCATTTGTCGGGCGCGCGCGCCGCCGAGGCGATCTTCGGCTATTGCGTCGGCAATGACGTCAGCGTCCGCGACTGGCAAGTGCGCAGCGGGCAATATTCGATCGGCAAATCCTTCGACACCCATGCCCCGTTCGGCCCGTGGATCGTCACCGCCGATGAAGTCGACGCATCCGCCCTGCCGATCCGCAGCCTGGTGAATGGCGAGGTCCGCCAACAATCCAACACGCGCCACCTCATCTTCGATCCCGTCGCCCAGGTCGAGCATCTGAGTCAGGCGATGACGCTCGAAACCGGAGACATACTCTTCACTGGGACGCCCGGAGGCGTAGGCGCGGCGATGAGTCCCCCGAAATTCCTCGCGCCCGGCGACCGCGTCCGGGTGGAAATCGACGGCATCGGCTTCATCGAAAACGAAGTCATGGACGAGCCGGGCCGCTAACCCCATCCCTATGCGATGGGGCGCGGCCCGCCGCCCACCATCGCAGGGGACGCCCCATGCCTGCCTTCATCCGAACGGGGGATGCCGTAGCCGCCATTCTCACCTCCTGGGCGCCGCATCGATATGAATCGGCGCCTCAGATCGGGAGCTGCGTCGTGCATTTGATCTGTTCCATCGCGAAGGAAGCGCTGACGTCGTAGATTGTGGCGCGCTTGATGAGCGATTTGTAGATGCGGTCATAGTCCGCGATGTCCTTGCACACGATCTTGAGCATATAGTCGAGTTCTCCGCTCATGCGGTAGAATTCGATGACTTCCGGAATATTCGATACCGTGCGAGCGAAATCGGCCAGCCAGCCCTCATGATGCTGATTGGTTTTCACCGCAACGAAGACCGTGACCGCAAGGTCCAGCCGCTCGCGATCCAGGATTGCGACGCGCCTCTGGATATAGCCTTCCGCTTCCAGACGCCTGATCCTTTTCCAGCACGGGCTTGAGGAAAGCCCGACCTCCTCGGCGACTTCGGCAAGGCCGCGCGACGAATCCTGCTGGAGGGATCGCAATATCTTCCGGTCAATCGAGTCCAGCAAATTCATTTTCCCATTGAGCATATCTGAAGAAATTTATCCTCCCTGATTAGACTGGCCAGGAAATCTTTGAAAGAACATTTCGCATCCGATCGCGTACATCCTCGGCCAAGGAGGACATTCATGATCAAGCGGCTTTTCATCGCGCATCCGGCCTCGGTCGGCGAAACCTACGGTCAGCATTTCGCGCATGCGCTCTCCTTCTCGGCGGCGATGTTCGTCGGGGCGATGGCCTGCCTTGTCCATGCGCTCATCCCCTCCATGTTCAAGAAAACCGGCAGCGGCATCATCACGCGTCTGCATGACCGCATGGTCGTCAACCGCGCCCGCGCATCCCGCTGATCGCCGCATGCATAACCCGGTCTTGTGCCAGCGCCTTCACTTCGGACCGCGCCCATTGGCGGTCTCCGGCGTGGTCATCTGCGCGGCGATCGCATGGCTTTCGATGCTGGCCGGCAACGCGACCGGCATCCCGCCCGTGCTGCTCGCGCTCATCGTGGGGGCCGCGCTAGCCCACCGCTTCGACGTCGACCCGCTGGGCGAAGGCGTCAATTTCACCGTCAGGACGATATTGCGAACGGGCATAGCCCTCATCGGTGTCCGGCTGTCGGTCGCGCAGATCGCCGAACTGGGCATCTCGACGGTGCTCGTCGCCGCCGGCGGCGTGCTCCTCATGCTCAGCGCCGGCACGGTCATCGCCATGGCCTTCGGACTGCCGCGCGGACGATCGATCCTCTCGGCGGGCGCGGTCGGGATTTGCGGCGCATCGGCGGCGCTCGCCATTTCGACCGTGCTCCCGCCCCATCCGGCGCAGGAACGGCAGACGGTCACAACCGTGGCGCTGGTGACGGCGCTCAGCACGGCGGCAATGCTCATCTATCCGCTGATCGGTCGCATGCTGGGGCTTGGCCAGCTTGAAACGGGAATCTTTTTCGGCGCCTCGATCCATGACGTGACCCAGGTCGCCGGCGCGGGCGCGATGGTCTCGCCGGCGACCACCACGGCGGCGGTCGCGACCAAGCTGGTGCGCGTTTCGTGCCTGGCGCCGGTCGTCGCGGCCATCCTGTTC